>JASFPF010000213.1:0-3968 GCA_050116135.1 Deltaproteobacteria bacterium
ACCATCTTTTTCAGGTCCTTGTTCGTTGCAAAGAGGAGTCGCACATCCACGCTTTTTGTCTGGGTAGCCCCAACCGGCAAGAATTCTCTCTCCTGAAGAAACCGGAGGAGCTTGGCCTGCACTTCCACGTTTATGTTGCAAATTTCGTCCAAAAAAACCGTGCCGTGGTTGGCCACCTCGAATACGCCGGGCTTGTTATGAATCGCTCCTGTAAAGGCCCCTTTGACGTGGCCAAAGACTTCGCTTTCCAAGAGCGTCCCGGACAGGGCAGCACAATCGACCGCAAAAAACTTCTGCCCTTTGCGTTTGCTCAACTTGTGTATGGCTCGGGCAATTAACTCCTTGCCGGTTCCGCTTTCTCCAACGATCAACACGTTGCTGTCCGTAGGGGCGACTTTCTTGATCATGTTGAAGACCGTTTCCATCTTTGGGCTTTCTGAAATGATCTCCTGAAAGCCTGACGTGATGGCAGGTTGCGTCACAAGGTCTCGATCCTTCAGGATCGCTTTTCTTGCTTCCACCGCCTTGTTGAGCACAGCCCTGAATTCATCTGGGGTGAAGGGTTTGGGCAGGTAGTCAAAGGCCCCTGTTTTCATGGTCTCAACTGCCGAGGCAACCGTGGCGTAACCTGTAATGACGACAACAACGATGTCAGGGTCCTTTGTTTTAACCAGCCGGAGGACCTCCATGCCGCCCATCTCGGCCATTTTCAGGTCTGTGAAGACGATGTCATAGACAGTGCCTCCCATCATACGGAGGGCCTCATGTCCGCTTAGGGAATAATCGACGTCATAGCCCGCTTTATGGATAATCTTCTGACAGCTTTTACAGACGGTGAGATCGTCGTCAATCACAAGTATTTTCATCAGAGGAGTCTAGCCCCGTTTATGAATGATCACGCCACAGGAAGGGTAATGGTAAATGTCGTTCCTTTTTCCACTTGACTTTCAAAGGTGATATGACCGCCGTGTCTTTGGATAACCCCATGGGATATGGACAGACCCAGACCGGTGCCTGTGTCTTTTGTGGTGAAGAAAGGGTCAAAGAGTTTCAGCCTGACGTCTTCTGGGATGCCATGGCCAGTATCCGTTATCTTCAATGCAATGGTATGCCTCGGTTCATCGCGGGAGGTTTCAACCCGGATTTCGCCGTCCCTTTCGATCGCCTCCATGGCATTGATCAAAATGTTCACGACGACCTGCTGGAACTGGTCTCTGTCTAGTCTGACGACGGGAAGTTTGTCGGCAAGATGCTCCTCGATGGTGATGTTCTTGAAGGAGAATTGCTTCCTGACAAGGCTTATTACGCTGGTGACGATCTTGTTCAGATCAGCTTCCGCCTTGGCCGGTACCTCCTGCCTGGCGAATTCCAGAAGCCCCCTGACGATCTCACGGCATCTCAGCGTCTCGTCGGCAATGCCTTTCAAATCCTCATACATGGGGTGATCTTCGGGCAACTCTTCGAGCAAAAGCATGCTATTCGTAAGTACTGCCGTCAGGGGATTGTTTATTTCATGAGCAACGCCAGCAGCCAGTTTTCCAACGGAGCTTAGTTTCTCCTGTTGGAGGAGCATCTCCTGGGTTTTCATGTCACTGGTAATGTCGCGCGATATTTCTACAATCCGAGTCACCTTCCCGTTTTCCACAACAGGATAGGCAGAAACAGCATGGTGAATCGTTTTGCCACTGCTGTCCAGATGCTGATGTCTGGTGTGGTGCGGTTTCTGCGTCTTCATGACTTGGGCCACAGGACATATCCCCTCGGGTGGCCCCTCGGGAGAATGCTCCCCGTAAAGCACCTCATAGCACTGTTTCCCAATGACATCTTCCTTGGGCCTTTTCAGTTCTTTTAGCAAAGAGTCATTCACCCGCAGGATTTCGTACTCTGGGCTGATGACCAGAATACCCTCCTGGATACTGTCGAGTACCGTGTTTAGGAATCGCCTGGTGTTGATCAGTTCTTTTTGGATATTCAAAAGGTCGTAAAGGAGATTGGAAGCCATGGCGTCAAGGACCGTTACCCGGGACCCCTTGCGTAACAATATACCGATCAAGTCATCCCTTTGCCCACTCAGATCGAGTATGAAATTGAGGTCTTTTCGGTCGGCCAGGACTTCGAGGTCGGTCGTGGTTTCAATGCCCAGCTGACGGGCATATTGATAGCCCGGCGCCTCCGGGTCTCCACCGGCGACAATGATCACCGAGGCATTCCCCTTGGGGGGGCGTTCTCGCTCAAACATGTCAAGGATGGTCTTGCACCTTTTTCCCCCGCCGACGATTCCGATTTTGAGGTTCTTTTTGGTAACTTCATCAAGCGTCATGACCAGTGCCTATCCTTGTGCCGGGGTGGCGCCGACCGTGGTTCTTCAATGCATCCTGCCTCTTGCAAGGCCGCCATCTTGCCTCGCAAGCGTGGCGCCTTCTGGGCGCTAAGACCTTTTCTGTGCCCTGAGATGTCCAGACCGGCGGGCCTCATGATCCACTCGGTCTCCGCTGCTGCTCAGACAGTGCACGATGCAGGTCCTGATCTGAGAGGACTTGCTTGTCCCTGAGGATCTCCCCCAGCTTTCTCTTCATTCTGTTCAGGGCCCAATCAATATCTTCGGGGGTTGAGTGTCCTAACTCCTTGAGTATCTCGCCCAACTGCTTGAAAACCTTTTTTTGATAATCGAGTGCCTCCTGCAACTCTTGAAAAGTGATACGGCCTGCTTGAACCAAGACTTGACCCAGGGTGAGCATCTGCTCTGACAACGCCGCTTCGAGTTGCTCTTGTTCTATACATCCTTCAGCAACCAAAATTTTGCCTAGTCTTGGCCTATAGCGCCCGGCCTGCTGGCGTCTTTTTTCCTCCCTGCTCTCGCGGTGCCATTCAAGCCTCAAATCATTTTCCTTTTCCCATGCTATATGCTGGGCACTTATCATCTGGTCTCTGTATTTCTTGCCGATCTCCCAACACACTAAACAATACATGCCGCGATGTGAATCAAGCCAAGTCTCTCTATAGAACCTCCTGTGCCCACTGCACACGTGCCTTCCACAAGCACGACATTCCATAATGGGCCTGATTCCCCTGGAGTCCCTGTTGTCTAGAGTGCTGTAATCACAGAAATCACAACAATACTCCAACGTGACGGTTGAATCGGCATTGTAATGTTCCTTAATCATATTGACCGCCTCCCATCTTTTTTCTTGGAATTTCTTTGGATTTTCCTTGACTTCATCGATTGGTCAGGCAACGGGTCGTGCAAACCCCTGAGACTGAATATACCATGATATCGTATTGGACAGGATCGTAGTTTCATTAGGGGAGAGAGGATAAATCAACAAGCGATGGGAAGCTTCCCACAGAGGCAACATGGGTAGGCGATTTATCTTCCCAGAAAAAACAGGGGCCTCTACGTCATCACCGCCCCATCTGAAAAAAATCTGAACGATTTTCGCTTAATCGGTTCAAGTTCTTGGACGCTTCAGAAAAACCATCTTCTTGAACCGCAAGAGCCAAGGCGATCCCAGAACCTCGGTGCCGTGGATCTCCAAACCTGATGCGTATCATCGCATTGATGCCATCTGCGTCTAAAACCCGCATTGATCAAATGACCCAAACAGGGACGTCCGCCGTCTTTTCAAGAAGCCGGGCTGTCACATTACCAAAAACCGCGTCTTTCATTTTACTAAGGCCTTTTCGCCCAACGACAATGGTCGTGTAACCTTCCTTGGACTCCTTGACAATATCCTTAACAACGCCGGCCCGTTTTTTACGAATCTCGACCTTTATGGCCTCTTCAGGAAAACCTGCATCAAGGAGGATTTGACGTGCGTGCTTCATGAATCCTTCCATGGCACGTTTCTGCGTTCCTTCCAACGCCGCTATGTCAGCAGTCTGTTCACAGAACAAGGCATGTGTCCCCATGTCTTTGTGGGATAGATCTTCCTGCTTCTTCACGTGGAATAGGACCACGAAGGCCCTTT
>JASFPF010000214.1:0-3934 GCA_050116135.1 Deltaproteobacteria bacterium
TGGCGCCAGGCGATGTTGTGTTATTGGAGAACCTCCGATTCCACAAGGGAGAAACAGCCAATGATGGCGACTTTGCCAGGGCCTTGGCCAAGCTGGCGGACGTCTATATTAACGACGGCTTTGCCGTTGCCCATCGGGTCAATGCATCGGTGGTCGGCATCACCCGTTTTGTCAAGGATTGCGGTGCGGGCTTCTTGATGAAAAAGGAGCTGCAGGCCTTCTCGCAGGTGCTGGAAAACCCGGGGCGACCGCTCATAGCCATCCTCGGCGGGGGCAAGGTCGCCGATAAGGTGGGCGCTGTATCCCATCTGGTCGACCTGGCCGAAAAGGTTATCCTCGGCGGGGCCATGGCCTTCACATTTTTGAGGGCCATGGGGATTGACATCGGGGCCTCTCAGGTGGAGGAGGGGTTGATTGGCGAGGCGGAACAGATCCTGCAAAAGGCCCAGGACAGGGGTGTGAAGCTCTATCTTCCTGTGGACTGTGTTCTGGCCCAGGAGAAGAGCCCCAAGGCACAAACCCTGCTACGGCCCATTCAAGAAATCCCGGACGGGTGGATGGCCCTGGACATCGGTCCGGCGTCAGTGACACTTTTCTCTGAGGTACTGGCGGATGCCCGGACCATCGTGTGGAACGGCCCCATGGGTGTCTATGAGATGGATCCCTTCAGTCGCGGCACCTTCGCTCTGGTGCGTGAAGTAGCGAGCAGTTACGCCTTCACGGTCTTGGGGGGCGGAGACCTGGACATGGCTGTGCACCGGATAGGAGAGGCAGACCGCATATCCTACATCTCTACGGGGGGTGGGGCATTCGTCGAGTACTTGGGGGGTAAGACCCTGCCAGCCATTCAGGCGTTGATGGCATGCAGTCATACGCCGTCGTGAGTCCTGCGAAGGTTCAGCGACAGTCGACCATTTCGCCGTAGTGCTTTCGAAGCTTTGGCTTTTCTATCTTTCCCGTTGGATTCCTGGGCACTTCTCCAAAGATGATCCGTCGTGGTCTTCTATATCTTGGCATGTCTTGGCAGAATTCACGCACCTGTTCTTCGGTCAGGCTTTTCCCCTCCTTGACTTTGATTACTGCGGCCGCAATCTCTCCCAAGCGCATACTGGGAAGTCCAATGACGGCAACATCTTGAATCTTCGGATGTGATTGCAGGAAGCTCTCGATTTCCACCGGATAAATGTTTTCTCCTCCGCTAATGATGACGTCCTTTTTCCGATCGATGAGCCAGATGAAGCCGTCCTGGTCCACCCGCGCCATGTCCCCCGTGGCGAGCCATCCGTCTAACAGGACCTCGGCTGTGGCTTGAGGATTCCTGTAGTATTCCTTCATCACACCAGGGCCCTTGACCATCAGCTCGCCTGGTGCGCCTGGGGGCACAGATTGATAGTCCTGGTCGACGATCTTGTATTCCCAGTCGAATCCCGGAAGACCAATGGCGCCGGCCTTATGAACATTTTCCATACCAAGGTGGATGCACCCCGGTCCTGTGGTTTCAGTGAGTCCGTAGTTCGTGTCGTAGTCATGATGAGGAAAGCATTTTTTCCATTCCCGCACCAGACTGGGGGGGACGGGCTGAGCGCCCATGTGCATCAGACGCCACTGGTCCACGTGGTAGTCTTCAAGCCTCACCTCTCCACTTTCGATGGCGAACAAGATATCAAGGGCCCACGGAACGAGGAGCCAGACGACCGTAATCTTTTCCTCCGAGACTGCTTCCAGGATCCATTCAGGGGTGACGCCTTTGAGAATGACGGCCTTGGCGCCTACCACGAGGTTGCCGAACCAGTGCATCTTTGCCCCGGTGTGGTAGAGAGGTGGGATGCAGAGAAAATTGTCAGAATGGGTTTGATGATGGTGATGGTTTTCCAGATAACAGGCAAACTCAAGGTTGCGGTGCGTCAACAGGGTCGGCTTGGGCGTGCCTGTCGTGCCAGAAGTAAAGTAGAGGCCAGCGGCATCGTAAAGGGTCATTTCTATACTAAGATCGTCTTTGGGCGCTGAGAACACAACGTCGGTATATGCCTCGGCAAAGTGTGGCCGCCTTTCTTCAGCGCCAACAAAAATATAATGGCTGATGGTGCTATCTAATTTATCCTTAATGGCACCGATCCTTTCCACAAATTCCTCACCAAATATGAGGACCTTGGCCTCCGAGATCTTGGCGCACACCCTGATATCATCAGCGACAAAACGATAGTTTAGAGGAACGACCCATGCCCCTGTGCGGAGGATGCCGAAGTAGATGGGGAGCCACTCAATGCAATTGGTCATGAGCTGAATGACTTTGTCACCCTTGACTACCCCTCGGGCAACCAAGGCATTAGCGACCGAATTTGCCTGTTTGTGGCATTCCATCCACGTGATTTGAGTCCGTTTGTTCTTTCCCGGCTCCCTTTCAATGAGGGCGACCTCGTTCCCATACATACGGGCATTACGGGCCAGAATCTCTGTTACAAGCATCCGTCAACCCCTTCCCACAGAAACAGTAGACCCATTGGTACCAAAAAGCAATCAGCTGTTCCATGAGCCTGGTCGCCGTGGGTTCAGAATGCAAACCTCAGCAGGTTCATGCCTTGCGTGTTACTTAGGGGAGCATAAAATCGTTCATGTTATCACAGGGCCATGGTTCGAACAGTCATGTACAGATCATCATGGGCGGCCCCTATTAGAAGTTGGGTATGCTTCTGCTATTTTTATCCTCATCGGCAGAACAAGCCGGGTCAGCACGAACTTGCCCATTTTCCGCGCTAAACAAGTCGCTTACCAAATGGGTGGGCAAGCCGATGACAAGTCGGTCCCTACTAATGGATCCATATTTGCGAGAGTCGGGGCAACCGAAAGACAACGATATTTGGCCCGTCATATGTGCTCTAGCCACGACATTTCCGCATATGGCCATCACACTCGAAGCCGCTATATTGAGGTCGGTGCCATGAACTTGTTGCCATAGGCGAACCAATCTCATGGCGGCCTCGGGCTGCGCATAAGATACCACGATGTCCGGAACGTTGTTGCGCCCCACAGTGACCGAGGCCCCACGTTCAAGGCGGGGTGTTTTCGTGACTAGCTTTTTTGCTGTGTCGAGTTTGCTGCCCAGGGTCTCAGCTATTTTGTGTGCTAGGGTGTCGTCCACATGATTCGTCCAGCCAAGACTCCTGAGGGCGCCGGGACAACTAATGAGGTTTCGCGTTAAGACCACCGGCTGCGTGTATGACTGCTTTATGGCTTCACACAGGCGCATGGGCCTTTTGGCCAAATTCTCATTCGGTCCATGGTCATCGTGGAATGCGACCCCTGTCCAACGACCGCCGATTCTTTCTTCAAGCAGTTCTAGCTCGTGCATCTAGTAACCCCCTTCTGCCTCAATGAGGCCTGTCATGTCAGGTTCGTTCTAAGAGGTGTGTGGCGGCGGCAACCCACCGGCCAGGACATTCGCGCAACATTATGAGCATATACTCTTAACTAAGATAATGAGGCCGGCCGACATTGTCAAGTCTTCTTTTCGAGGGGTCAGGGCTATGGCGACATGGATAAAGGGAGGGGCATGATGGACTTATTGAACAGCAAAAGCGAGCGCATGCCCCGTCCCGATGAATCGGGACGGGGGGGTTAGCGAGCGTATCTGAAAATGGCAAGTTACCTTACGGTCGAAGACTCCCTGTCTCGACGAGTCGGGACAACAGGTATCTTCAAAAAATCCTGGATGCAGACACCCCTGTTGAGGCCGTGTGGCCCAATCGGCATCGTTTAGGGGATTACCTGATCATTCGCCTGCTCCCAAATCTGGATGAGGTAATCCTTGTAATCTTCAAAGACCTGTGCCTGCTGCTCGACCACTGCTTCTGCCTGGATGGAGTCCATCTTCTTCGTCTGGTTGATGAAGGATGCCACCCGGCCCAGATAAAGAGGCGTGACTAAGTTGACCAGC
>JASFPF010000215.1:0-3916 GCA_050116135.1 Deltaproteobacteria bacterium
TAGACGGATGCTGAACGGCGCGTGAAAATCACAGACTGTCTGAGGGCCTAAAGGCCCGAGTTTCTGTGATTTAGCGCTGTTCGGCAGGCGTCCCCAAAATGGTCACGGAGCGACGCAAATGGCTTTGGACGACGGCCACTGTATGAATTTGCACTTCTTCAACTTATTTCTGGGGCACAACACTAGGTTAGGGGACGAAGCCCTCTTGTGTCAAGAACGAATCTATTTCTCTGGACATGACGTCGATCTCCGATGGTTTCAGCCAAAGGATCTCTGGATCCGCCCTGAACCATGCGAGTTGTCGCTTGGCATAACGCCGGGTGTCCCGCTTGAAAAGCCTCACGGTTTCATCCCATGCCACATGTCCCTCCAGATACGCCGCCATGTGGCGGTAGCCGATGGATCCCATGGATTTGAGGTTCGGGCTGTAGCCCCGACGGAGTAACCCTTCTACCTCCTTTAGCAATCCGGCTTCCAGCATCCGATCAACCCGCTGGTCGATCCGCTGGTAGAGCACCTCGCGGTCTAGAAAAAGGCCGATCTTGAGAACGTGGTACGGAACGTCTGAAAAACCATGGGCGCTGTGATGCTCGGAAATAGGTTTTCCCGTGAGCTCGAAGATTTCTAGGGCACGGATAATCCGGAACCCATCGTTCGGGTGGATGCGTCCGGCTGCATCTGGATCGACCTCTTGAAGGCGCTGGTGCAGGACAGGGCTTCCAAGGTCCTTGGCCTCTGCCCTCAGTCGCTCTCGAAGCGCCCCGTTTCCCTGCTGGACTCTGAAAAGCCCATGTGTGAGGGCCTTGATATAAAGGCCCGTGCCACCCACCACAAAGACGGGGCGCCCTTTCTTGTGGAGCTCACGGATCACCGCCGCTGCCGAGCTCTTAAACTGGGCCGCGCTGAAGGGCTCGTCAGGGCTCACCATATCAATAAGGTGGTGGGGCACGCGGGCCTGTTCCTGTTTCGTGGGTTTGGCCGTGCCGATATCCATGTGCCGGTACACCTGCATGGCATCGGCACTGATGATTTCGCCTCCCAGGGGTTTGGCTAGGGTGATGGCAGCCTCGGTCTTGCCAACGCAGGTGGGGCCCGAAATAATGATGACGCAGGGTTTCTTGGGCATGTCCACGGGAAAGGTTCCGTGAGCTTATCTTTAGAGAGCGCTCACGGAGTGAGCAAAGTTGACGTTTTGCGAGTCTATCAAAGTCAGAAAAGGTAATTCAGTTCAAAACGAAATTCATTGTACGACAGGTTCAGGCCATTCTTGTCCTTATCCGCATCAGCCAGGCCGATCCGAACCTTTGCTTCCAGATCCGGGAGAAAGGGGATTTTATACCACATATCCCCGTGGACATAGGACACATCTGTTTTGTTATGTCCTCCCAGCTGTTCTTTCTCGTCATCATAATCCATGTATACATAATCGATCGTTGCCCTGAACCCCTTGATGATGCCGGCTTTTCCAAAATCATAGGATGCCTGGATCATCCAGGATTCAGTATTGGCCTCCCAGTTGTATTGGGCCATGGACCGTGTGTACCCGCTTGTGGGAAAACCTCTCCAAGGTGCAATGAGGTCTCCATCGTCAGAGATTTTGGAGTAGCCCGCGAGCACGCTGCCGGCACCTTTCTTCACCACAAGCCTTGCAGCATAGAGTCTGCCATCAACACTATTGGCATCTTCATATCCCTTTGCTGATCCAGAGATTCCTGCCAGACTTCCATTTAGGGCGGCCCCACCTACATCTCCAGCGCCGTCATCAAATTGTTGCATGTATCTGAGTCCCGGCGTCAGGCTCCAGCCATCTATCAAAGGTATCTCATAATTTGACTCTGCCATGAGAGAATAAAACAGGTCGGGGACCCCTGTGTACCATAGATCGAGCTGAAAGTTGTTGACTGACTTGTTCGTCACGCCGGCGATGACCAGGTCATGGTCCCCATCTTCGCCTGCGTTCTTGAGATTTGTATAACTCAGCCCTTTGTGGACGGCAGAGTCATCGTTGTTCGTCCAGTTGCTAATGTTCTTTCCCCTGTAAGTCAACGTGTTCCCGTCGCCGTATGTGATGACATCATGGAATTCGGTATGGTCTCGCAGTTTCTGGGCGGTCAGAAAGGCTAATTGGATGGTCGTGTCGGGTAGGTCGTTGCTGAGCAGTGTGTAGCCCTCAAATGTATTGGGGATCATTTTTGTGTCATTGGATTTAGTCAAAAAGCTCTCAACGATTTGCCGTCCGATTTTTATGTCGGTTTCTTGAAGATGAAACTGCACATAGGCTTGGGCCAGAACGGTCATCCCCCAATCCCCATCCTTCAGTTTATCGTACCTCGAAAAAGTGTCTTTCCCAGATCTGCCATACAGCGCATCGTCTTTATCTAAAAGGCCAAGATTCTGCGCGGTATAGAAACCGGCGGTTGCGCTGAAACCGTGCAGCGGGGCTGTCTTGTAAATAACGCTGCCCCCGAGGGCAAATCCTGTTGGGTCGTATTGGTCACCATCCTCATAGTCCCAATAAAAATAGTTCGTTCGGAGTCTTCCGTAAAACACGCCTTTGGCAAAAGCCCCGGTCAATGTCGCGGCATTTTCCGGAAGCAAATGATAGACTTCTTTCATATTATCTTTCAGTGTCCGCTTTGGTTTCTCAGCTGCTGGCAAGGGGGATGCAAAAACACAGATCAATACCACTGTTATGGCTGAACTCAGAATTGTCATTGCTCGGTTGAGGTGTTCTGCTGGGTCATATGCCATCTTCGATTTACTCCTTTTCTCTAACAAAAATGCGAACATATACTCAAACGATCGGTCTGTCAATTCCGATGGGCACCCATCCGGGTCCCGACTTCGTCGGGATCTGAGGCCCTTGGGCCGAGTTTCTCGCGGGTCCTACGACATGTTGGAGATACTTGGTTTGGGCAAGGTCGAGCCAATTGGTCTAATTGACTATTCTTGTAGACTTGGCGATTCCTTCTTCCATTGGTTCCAAGCATGCCAAAGCTCAGGCCGGTCAAGGGCATCAGAAAGCTCACGGATTTTTGGTTCCAGGTAGGGAATGTCGAGGAGTCGAAGACGCCGGAGGACAATACTACGGGCATCTTGCAGGTCTGTTTCACGCTCTGAGACGATCTTGTGGAGGATCAAATCTTCCGGCGTACAAAAACGCACAGGGGTCCCAGCCACCGGCACTTCAACCGACCGAGCAATGGCTTGCTGTTCAAAGGGGAGCGTTCCAAAAACGACGTCAATGGGCACGCCTGCTTCCGAGTCAAGAGGCAGGACGCGTGTCTCCTCTACAAAGCTGGCAGGATCAGAAACCCTCGGCTGGTACAGACTTGCCAATAGAGACACAATGTGGCTGATGTCTTCCTTTTCGACCCATACGGTTACGTCGATGTCCAGTGTAGCACGAGGCTCTCCCCACACAGCGTTTGCCACACCCCCGATGATCATGTACGGGATGCCATTGTTGGCCAAGGTTCGGTCTAATTCAAGTAACGCTTGTTCGAGAGCGGTCATGAGGTACCTTTCAGGTGGGAAAGAGCCTGGCGCATTGCGCGCAAGCCTTCCGGGTTGAACGGGCGTTTGCGAGAGGCCGCTGGGATCAGCTCATATAGGGAACCTATCCCTGCGATCGCCGTAGCCTCGTCCAGTTGGTGAGGGTGTCTTGCTTCCCACTCGTTGAAACGACGCAACCCTGCAGCCCGTGCCAAGAGCTGCTTTCTTAGTTCGGCGGATTTCAAGGTTAATGCTCTCCGATTGTCATTCTATTGCATAACCCCAGAACATTCAACAAGAAATTTCTGAGATAAGATATGATAAGGCCGCCAAACATAGATATATTCTCTTATCGATGCTCAATCTCTTCTGAATTGACGACATGCTGATGTGACTCCTTTCTTCACATTGGAAACAGCGT
>JASFPF010000216.1:0-3907 GCA_050116135.1 Deltaproteobacteria bacterium
GTGAAGCGTTAAGAATCATAAACTGTCTGAGGGCGCTAGCCCGAGTTTTTATGATTCAGCGAAACGAAGCTGACGTCCCGGAAATGCTCACGGAGCCCGGAAAATGGCTTGATGGCGACACGTTACTCTTTAAAGGAACTTATGGGACACGACACCAGGCGAAGCGAACGTGCCCACTTCGGTGGGCAAATCCTAAACTGTCTGAGGCCCTCAGGCAGAGTTTTTAGGATTTAGCGAGCAAGCCCGTAGATGGGTCAAAAAGTTCATACGGACAAGTGGCAATTAGTTATGCAAAGGTCTCAGAGTAAGCAAGGCGATTGGGATCGGAAAGGCTGATATAGCGATAGGAGGATTAACCGCAAAAGGGCCCAGTCTGGGGCTGGGGCTATCTTGCAATAAGAAGGTTTGTGTGACTGCAGAGTACGCTCTTGGTGACCTTCCCGAGCCGACCCTTCTTGGGCTTCCCACCCGGTGAGCAAACCGTGAGGCCATAATTGGGCGCCATGTCAAGGACGACGGTCACGGGATCTCCGGCGACCACTCTCGCCGTCACCTCAAGGGCGTTCGCTGACCACGCATCCATCATGGCAGAAACCGCTGGACTGAATTGAAAGCTTGCGTCTTCTTTCCTGAGTACCGTCAGGACTGTAATCGCACTTTTCATCCTTGTGGCTATCATGCGAACCAGGTCCAAGGTGGACTCAGCCGGGTCCTCTTCCCCAACGCACACCAACAGGGGCTCTCCTTCTTCAAATTGCTTCCCGATCACCATGACCGGACACTGGGCCCTCTGCGATACGTACAGCGGGCCGTGCTCAACTTCAGACCATGGACATCCGGCAATCCGGTGGGCCCCCAGCATCACGAGGTCATGCTGGCCATCTTCCAATTCCGCCAGGATCTCTTCCTGGGGCACGCCGATTCGGGTCCTTAAGTGCACACCCGTGTCAGAGCCCAGGCGAACCTTACCCACTTCAAAGACGCCATCGCCGATTTGAATAAGGGCGGTCTGCAGGGCGCCCGATTCAGTCTCATCTTTTTGCCAGGCCTGTGTTTCCTTGAAGACCCTTTCGGCCTCCAGGAGGTATGTCATCTCTGGGACCTTGCTCCCCAGGTCAGCCAATATCCCCACGGTTTGGGCGGGGACCTTCTCCGTCCGCGTGTGGGTCCGTTGTCTTTGTACAAAAAGGAAACTCGCTTCACGGCTGGTGGTGCAGGCAAATTTGCCTGCCAGTCTGACAGCCTTCAGGGCATTGTCCTGCCCATCAACACACACGAGTGTATTCATAGCGTAACCTCCATCAGATATTTACTACGGGGAGCATGAAATAGTTCACGTCATCACAGGGCTATGGTTCGAACAGTCATATACAGATTGCACAAGAAGCCTTCATCCCAGTATGATCATGGATTATACCCCCTCGCATGTCAAACTTCCCGTCTGTTTAGTTCGTCCGTCACATGCCGTTCTGCGGGCCCCTGCCCTATCTGAATGCGCTTGTTCCAATCCTTGACAGACCTTGCGGTCTCCGGTAGAGCTTTGTCAGCTCATGCCCCTCCACGAAACATGATTCCATCAAAGGGCATAAGCGTCGGTTGCCAATGCAGACCATTATCGCGGCGGCAACGACATAATATTAGAGATTAACGCCAGTGACACATCTGAACGCAAAGGTTTTGAAGATCCCTATGGGTGTGTTTGATCGCTCAAGTCGTCAGTAACCATGTTCACCGGCACGCTTATCACAGGCATCCTCGAGATCCTGGCTGCAGCCTGGCTCCTGGGCTATATCTTCTCGCGCCTCCGACTCCCCTTTGTGCTGGGCGAGCTCTTGGCAGGGCTGATTGTTGGGCCACCCCTGCTTGGCCTCGTATCGCCCTCGGAAACCCTGGAGTTCCTGGCCGAATTCGGCATCTTCTTTGTGATGTTTTACGCCGGCATGGAGCTGGACCCCAGGATTCTTCTCAAGAATGCGTGGCCCTCCATGACCGTAGCCTTGGGCGGGTTCGTGCTCCCCTTTGCCCTGGGCTTTGGCGTCACTTACCTCTTCGGTGGTACTCTCTTTCAGTCCCTTTTCGTCGGCATGGGTATATCCGTCACTGCCATCGCCGTGCAAGCCGTGGTTTTGCAGTCCATGCAGATCAATCGCAGCCAACTGGGACACGTGATCATCGGCGCTGCCATCGTGGATGACATTCTCTCCCTCATGGGTCTGTCGCTGCTGCTCAGCCTGTCCCGCCACGGCACGGTGGAGCTGACCCAGCTGCTGATCCTTCTCGTCAAGGTAGGGGGTTTCTTCGGTATAACGGTTGTGCTGGGGGTGTTCGTCATGCCGCCGTTCACTCGGCGTCTTACGGACGAAGCCGGCAAGGCCTTCACCTTCGCCATAGCCGTGGGTCTGGCCATGGCTCATCTGGCTGAGCTGGCCGGTCTTCACCACATCATTGGCGCCTTCGTGGCCGGGCAGTTCGTGCGCAGGGAAATCGTCACCGATGAAATATACAAGGTGATTGCCACCCGTTTCTACGGCATCTCCTACGGCTTCCTGGTGCCCATATTTTTCGTGTCCCTGTCCTTCCACCTGAAACTGGAGGCCTCCTGGGGCTTTCTGGTCTTCACCACTGTCCTTACGCTGGCAGCCGTGGCCGGCAAATTATTGGGATCCGGCATCCCGTTGAGCCTTCACGGACATAGCAAGTGGGAGTCTCTGGTGGTGGGTTTCGGCATGAATGGCCGCGGCGCGGTGGAGCTGGTGATCGCCTCCGTGGTGCTCAGCGAGAGCAGGGAGCTGATGTCTGCCGGTATACTCACAACCCCCCTGCTTACAGGCCAGCAGTTCTCAGCCCTGATTCTCATGGCTTTCATCACCACCCTGCTGGCTCCCATCACTCTGAAGTGGTCCGTTCTCAAGACCTGCCAGCACGACGAAGGCGTAGACTTTTGCACCCTCCTCGACACCGGCTCTCATTGAAGGTTCCCCGCAGCGACTCGACTGAGCTCGTCGAAGTCAAGCTGCGGGGCATGCGCTCGCTGCGGAAATACGGTCGAGCCTAGCCCTTGCCGCCGGCTTCTGCGCGCAAGTGCCCTTTGTTTTTCCCCCAAAGTGTGTCCGAAAAATCAAAGAGTTCCGCCGTTTTCTCACGTCTCTCTCTTACGCTCCACAGCCTCGTAGCCCTCGGGAGTGAGAAATGCGCTGGTCTTCAGACGGTTCATATCGATCAAGCCATGGGCATACAAATCTCTCAACGCCGCAAGGGTGTCACTGGGGGCCAAAGGAAGGGCTGCCACAATGTCACTGATATCCATGATGCCCGGCGGTCCCTTTATGTCCCATTCTTTGGCCAACAAGGCCATCACCTGATGATTCGGTTCGGTTGCCATGCCACGCTGCCTCTTGGTTAGCTTTGAGTGCCTACAGGTCAGCGACCACCGGTACGGTAGCTTGAGGAGGGCCCCCAAAAGGGACCAACACAATGATTCTCTTTTGTTGGAGAAAAATTCGGATATCGAAGCACGAAGTTCGAAACAATACCCAATGACACAAGTCCAAATGACCAAAACATTTCTATTACGAATACTATTGCGAAAGTAATATCTTAACCATGTTTGAGGCCTTTGAACAT
Source organism: Deltaproteobacteria bacterium (assembly GCA_050116135.1). GTDB lineage: Bacteria > Desulfobacterota > Desulfobacteria > Desulfobacterales. Next base: position 3,625 of record JASFPF010000216.1, read on the forward strand.
TCGGATTTCGGATTTGTTTCGGATTTAGATATTCGCATTTCGGATTTATTGACTGAACTGAAACGCCTGGCTGCCAGAGCCTATTAGGTTCGCACCAGAAGAGCTGGTGGTTTAATGTAATTAGTGCCCATCCACGCATTAATGGACACAAGCGTCAGTTTCCAATTCAGAAATGAGCACTTTCTGCTCTGAGCAAGGCCGCACAAGGGTTGACGCCGAGGCGTACTTTTCGTACGTCGCAGGCGAAAACCCGCGGAGAACGACGCTCAGGGGAAAAAGGGCC
>JASFPF010000217.1:0-3890 GCA_050116135.1 Deltaproteobacteria bacterium
TAACTTCGGTCTGCGTATCGATTATAGAGGAACACCTCCTGATAGTTGATCTTTGATCGCTTGTGATAGCCGAGGGCGTGACCGATTCCCGACATGGGCACAGCTGCCACGATGTCAGCCTCCAGTCCTCCTTCCTCGAGATCTCGTTGTGCCAGGCTTGCGCCCAGGTTGTTTCGGGCCTCCTGCACATAGACACCATCTATGACGGAATCGAGACTTGCCGTATAGGCCCACTCAAAGGCGCAGTGGGCCCTGCGCGGGGAATCGAGTTGTGCCACGGTCTGAAATCCCTTGTCATTAATCAGAACGGTTTCCCCCGGAAGGACATCTCGAACAATCTCCATCTCAAGGCTCTCAATGGCTCGGGACTCTGATGCAACCGCACACCTGTCCGGGCCCTGCCCCAAAATGAGCGGCCGGAACCCATAGATATCCCGAGCAGCATAGATGCCGTTCTCGGTCAAAACCACAAGCGAATAGGCCCCCTTTACCTTCTCAGAAAGGGCGCAAATACCGGTGACCATATCCCGTTCTTCCATAATAATCTTGGAAATGATCTCGATATTGTAACCTTTATAGAAAGCCTTACCCCGATCTTTCATCTCTGCGATCAGTTCATTCGAATTGAGGACGTTGCCACTGAATGCCACCGCAATCTCTCCCAGCTGAGACTGCCATTTCACCGGCTGGCGCTCCCAAAGACTCACATGCCCGATGCCCCATGCCCCTTTTAGATAATTCAACTCTTCATGTGTTAACGTCCCTGCGACTTTGCCGTAATGGGTGACTTGGCGGATGCCGCCATCAAAGGTGGAAATACCGCAGTAGTCCTGTCCCCGGTGCTGGAGAAAATCAATTCCCTGAAAAATGTCATGGGCACATTCGGCATCCGAATACAAACCAAAGACGCCGCAGTTTTCTTTAAATGACTTCATAGGCGTGTCCTCATAATGTTGGAAGCTCCAGCTGGTTGCCGGTTTGCTTGTGTCATATGCTTTGCCTATTCGAAAATCCAGAGGCCGTTCACCCTAACATGAGGGTTCACTTGATATCTCCATGGTAGCGCTGAAGGGATTTTACCCGGCCATGACCCTGCTGGTAGGCTGCAATTCCCCTGGCCGCAGCAATGGCCGCAGCAGCCGTGGTAATGTATGGCACCTTATACTTGATTGCCGCCTTGCGGATGTAAGAATCGTCGTGCTTGCTCAGCCTGCCGCTGGGCGTGTTGATGATGAGCTGAATCTCCCCATTTTTGATCCCGTCAACAATATTCGGACGGCCTTCGTGCATCTTGCGGATTGGCTCGGATTGAATTCCGTGGTCTGCCAGGAACTTGTGAGTCCCTTCAGTCGCCAGGACCCTAAAGGCCAGCTCTTGAAATCGCGTGGCCACTTCCAGGGCCACACCCTTGTCTTTCTCGGACACGGTGATGAGAACGGCACCCTCCGAAGGCAGGACTTGTTGCGTCGCTTCCTGGGCCTTAAAAAAGGCGAGACCAAACCGGTCGGCAAGCCCGAGGACTTCCCCTGTGGATCGCATCTCCGGCCCGAGAAGCGGGTCGACTTCCGGGAACATGTTGAAGGGGAAGACCGCCTCTTTGACCCCAAAGTGGGGAATCGATTTGGGCTTGATATCAAGATCGGTAAGCTTCTTGCCCAGCATAAGCTGGGTGGCCATCCGGGCCATGGAGACATTGCAGATCTTTGAAACCAGGGGGACGGTCCGGGAGGCCCGGGGATTAGCCTCCAAGACGTAAACCTTATCGTCTGCTATGGCGTACTGGATGTTCATCAGACCGACCACACCGAGTTCCACAGCGATCTTTTTCGTATACTCACAAATGGTATCAATGTGCTTGGCAGGGATGCTGATAGGAGGGATCACGCAGGCCGAGTCGCCCGAGTGGATCCCTGCCAGCTCAATGTGTTCCATGACAGCGGGAACAAAGGCATCGGTGCCGTCGGAAATGGCATCTGCTTCGGCCTCAATAGCGTTTTCCAAGAACTTGTCGATCAAGATCGGTCGCTCAGGCGATACGTCCACGGCCGCGGCAACGTAATGTCTTAGCATCTCCTCGTCGTGGACAACCTCCATGGCCCTGCCTCCGAGCACGTAGGAGGGCCGGACCATGAGGGGATAGCCGATCCTCTCAGCCACATCAAGGGCCTGTTCCAGGGTACTCGCCATGCCTGATTCAGGCTCAGGAATACCGAGCTCTCTCATTATTTGTCGAAAGCGGTCCCTGTCCTCTGCTAGGTCTATGGTCTCAGGGGAGGTGCCGATGATCTTGACGCCGGCTTCGGCCAGTTCATTGGCAATATTTAGAGGGGTCTGCCCGCCGAATTGGACGATCACCCCTTCAGGCCCTTCCTTTTCATAGATGCTCAAGACATCTTCCACCGTGAGGGGCTCGAAGTAGAGCTTGTCTGAGGTATCATAGTCTGTTGACACGGTCTCGGGGTTGCAGTTCACCATGATCGACTCGAACCCCTCGTCGCGCAGAGCAAAGGCGGCGTGAACACAACAGTAATCAAACTCGATTCCCTGACCGATACGGTTGGGCCCACCGCCAAGCACCATGATCTTGCGTCTCTTGCTTGCTTCCACCTTGTCAGGGGCATTGTAGGTAGAAAAATAGTAGGCCGCATCCTCCACACCGCTCACCGGCACAGGCTCCCACGCCTCCACGACACCCAAAGAAGTGCGCCGGCTTCTTATATCCTTTTCAGGGATGCCGACGATCTGGGACAGGTACCTGTCCGAGAAGCCGTCTTTCTTTGCCTGGACCAGCAGGTCGTCGGGCACAACCCTGCCCTTATATTTCAGGACCCGCTCCTCAAGGGCCACCAGCTCTTTCATCTGTTCAATAAACCAAGGCTTGATAAAGGTCCTCTCATAAAGCGTATCCACGCTGGCTCCCTTTCTGAGGGCCTCGTACATCACAAACTGCCGCTCGCTCGACGGCTCGGCCAGCAGCTCCATCAACTCATCCAGAGGTCTTGTGTGAAAGTCTTTGGCAAAGCCGAGTCCATGGCGGCTGTTTTCCAGAGAGCGAATCGACTTCTGAAAAGCCTCTTTATAGTTTTTGCCAATGCTCATGACCTCGCCCACGGCGCGCATCTGTGTGCCCAATTTATCTTCAGAGCCCTCAAACTTTTCAAAGGCCCAGCGGGCAAACTTGACCACCACATAGTCGCCCCACGGCGTGTACTTGTCCAGGGTGCCCTCTCGCCAGTAAGGGATCTCGTCTAAGGTCATGCCTCCTGCCAGCATGGCGGAGATCAAGGCGATGGGAAAACCGGTGGCCTTGGAGGCCAAGGCCGAAGAGCGGGAGGTCCTTGGGTTGATCTCTATCACGACCACACGGCCGGTCTTGGGGTCATGGGCAAATTGAATGTTGGTCCCACCAATGACTTTTATGGCCTCGACAATGTCATAGGACCATTTTTGAAGCCGCTTTTGCAGTTCAGGGTCGATGGTGAGCATAGGGGCCGTGCAGTAGGAGTCGCCCGTGTGAACGCCCATGGCATCCACATTTTCAATAAAACAAACAGTAATCATCTGGTTCTTGGCATCCCGAACCACTTCCAGTTCCAGCTCCTCCCAACCCAGCACCGACTCCTCCACGAGTACCTGGCCTACCAGGCTCGCTGAGATGCCTCGGCTAGCAATGGTTCGCAGTTCTTCTACATTGTACACGAGGCCGCCGCCTGTTCCTCCCATGGTATAAGCAGGACGGATCACCACGGGATAGTCGAGTTCAACGGCGATTTTTTCAGCTTCCTCGACGCTGAAGGCTGGTTTGCTCCTGGGCATCTCGATGCCCAACCGGTTCATGGTCTCTTTGAATGCGATTCGGTCCTCGCCGCGCTTGATGGCATCGACCTCAA
>JASFPF010000218.1:0-3879 GCA_050116135.1 Deltaproteobacteria bacterium
TGGCCGTGGCAATGGAGAGCAGGGTATTTTCAGGCGCCAGCGCTGCGGCGCCGCGATGTCCCATGATGATCATATAAACCTCGTGACCATCGTTTTCGATGGGCCCTGTGGGGACTGATGCTAAGAGCTGGCGACATAGAAACGCCACTTGCAAAACATGTCATCAGGATGAGGGTCGGGCGGTGCGAAAAGGCACTCCACCCTGATACGGTCGTCTACCTCCCGGGCAAAGCTTTGAAACTCGCCTCGGTGCATTTCCTTGCACACAAACTCATCCAAGCCTCGTCTGAGACGTGCCTCCTGAGTGGGGCAGGAGGGAACAGAGATGATCACCTCGTCCGGGTTTTCCTCAATCTGGTATCCTACGAGGATACACCACGGGAAATATCTCTGGGCTTTCACAAACCCCTTGAGGCCCTTTTCTCGGATCTGGAAGCGGGGCAGCAGGTCCTTGGCAGCCATGCCGGCCACCCGGGTCCAGACCTTCTCATTGATGCGCTCTGCGGTTGCCTGATCAAAACGCTCCGCCACATAGATGAACCAAAATGCGTCCATCACCCGGTAGTGCCAGAGAAGAAATTCGATGTATTTGCGGAGCCCGGCATCGTCCATGTTCTCGAAAATGTCCAGGTCCATGGGTGCCTCCCTTCAAGCCACCTGCCTCCCCTGAGTGAAAGGCAGATGCTTTACCTTCTCAGCGCCTCCAAAGACATGGTGGCCTTGCTGAATTTCACGCCGATTCCCCCGGGGCCGCCCCATGCGATCTTGCCGGTGATCTTGATGGGGTTTTCATAGTCAGAGGACGAAAAGGTCAGTGTAATCTCCTGCCCAACGGCAAAGGGAATACGGGTTTCAATAAACACACCGCCGGCGCTCATGTTTGTAATGAAATCCTTAAACACACCATCCCGTGTACCGTAATCCACAGCCAAGAAGCAGGGCTCCCGGGTATGTTCCCTCCGGCGAGTGTGTTGCCAATCCTCCACCATGTCCAAAAGCGCCTGCTGTCGGGCTGGGGACATCTGGTTGATCAACGCTATCAAACGGGCGGTGACCTGTGAGTCGTTGGATTGTTCGACGGAATCTGTCATGGGCTCACCCCCTGATCAGGCTCAAAGGCCTCGCTTTCTAAGCCTTTGATCATTGTTCCCTTGCTTATATCGGGCCGGTCTTGTGCCGTCTCCTGAATCTTTTCATCTTTGTTATTTCGCTTAAACCAGGCCTTGAGAATGGCCTGCACAAGGGTGGCCAGGGGAATCGCAAAAAATACACCCCAGAAACCAAATGTGCCTCCAAAGACCAAGACCGCCACGATGATAGCGACCGGGTGAAGGTTCACGACTTCGGAAAAGAGCAACGTCACCAAGACGTTTCCATCCAGGAGTTGAATAATCACATACGCCACCACCGCATAAGCAAAGTCGGAACTCCATCCCCACTGAAAGTAAGCGATGGATGCCACCGGGAGCGCCATAACCGTGGCGCCGATGTACGGGATGAGGACTGACAGGCCCACGAAAAAGCTTACGAGCATGGCAAACTGCAACCCTAAAATGGCAAAGGTCACATAGCTGGCTACCCACACGATCAAGATTTCCCAGAACTTGCCGCGAACGTAGTTTCCGATCTGCCGGTCCACGTCCTGCCAAACCTCGCTCGCCAGACTCCGGTCCTCGGGCAAAAAACTTGTCAGCCACTGGACCAGACGTTCCTTGTCTTTTAACAAGAAGAAGACCAGTAGGGGTACGAGAAAGATGTACACTAGAATCCAGATGAGAGCGCCCACAGAGGCGATGGAAATGGACAAGACCCGTTGCCCCAGCCCAGTCAGTTCCGAGCGCAATACATGGATAAGGTCCATGACCTGTTGTTCGGAAATGAAACCCGGATAGCGTTCAGGCAGGCGCAACAGTTCTTGCTGGACCCAGGAAATCATGGAGGGCAGCTCCTGAACGAGCTGTTCAACCTGCTGCCACAACAGCGGCAGTAGCCTTAAGAGCAGGAACAGGAGGAACATCATGAAGGTGAGAAAGACCAAGAGCACCGCCACCAGGCGGGGTATCCTTCGCCGCTCCATACCGCCTACCAGTCCCTGCAGCAGGTATGCAATCACCACACTGGCAAGCACCGGGGCAAGCATGTCCCCAAGTATGATGATCACCACGGAACCGATAATAAGCAGGATAGCCAGGATGACGACCTGAGGGTCGGAGAAGTGGCGTCGGAACCAGGCGCTAATGAGATTCATAATACTGCTTCTTCAACAGACGGTGAACGAGTGACATGGGTTGAACATGGTTTTTTGTCTGGTCAGAAGGGTCTGCCAGCATCCGTATCAGTGTCGGAACATGGCGCTGTCACAGATTCCTGCGAATCGCTTCCAGGAGTCTTCGCGACTTTGACTGATCCCCAAAGGTGCCGATGCGGATGGTAATCTTGGTTGAGGATTCGGCAAGAGAACGAATATCAATCCAAACCCGTTTTCCATCGGCCAACTGTGATTTGACTTTTGCCACCAGCTGGTCCTTTTTCTCCTCTTGAATGGGAAGTTCAAACTGCTTAAGTGCTGCAAGGGTGGCCGTGTACACTCTCGGGAGAGGGACACTCAATTCTTGCTCCAATTTGCCTTTGACCCACACGACCGCTCCAGCGGTAGCAGCACCCCCTGCCACCAAAACTGCACCCGCACATCCAGAAACCTGAATGGCCAGAGCCAGGAAAAGCCCCAGACGGCCCAACCTTTTAAGCATACGCTGTCTCCTTTCTCCTATCACATGTCCTTTCAGCTTGCTTCAGGCGTCTTCAATTGTCAAGGATGGACCGACGGAGCAAGCCGTAGACTTGTCAAAAAACGCTTTCCGGAAGGGCAAACAATACGTCGACTAAACCGATGGACAATGATATCACCAGAGGGAAATTTTTCAATAGACTTCAAGACACACCCGGCTGTTTGGCTTGATCGCATATGTTACTCTGGGGAGCATCATATTGTTCGCACGTTGACGAGCCGTCAGGGGACATCTTTTTTGAGGGCAGATCACTATATTCTCGACATGTTGTTCATACAACATCAGGCTTGACAAGGATGGGGCATGTCCTTTAGGATCTTCGCCGCGTTGAGTCAAAAAAAACCGGATAAGTTGGCGTGCAATAACTCTAAGCCCCTGAGTACGAGCCTTCTTTTAGGTCTCGCGGTGGAGCCCGGTCCAGGCATCCAGGCAAAACTACCCCGAAGTCCTATCTAACATCTCGTTCTTCAGGGGCTTTTCTTTGAGGAGTAAAAGTCATGCTGGTGGTAATGAGCAAACGAGCAACGCCCGAAGAGATTGACGCTGTGTTAGCAGCCATCCAGGAAAAAGGGTACACGGCCCGTCCCATTCCAGGGGGAGAAAGGACGGCTATCGGTATCTTGCACAATAAAGGGGCTGTGGACGCGTCGTATTTTCTGGGCTTGCCCGGCGTTAAGGATGCTATCCCCGTCACACGTCCCTACAAGCTGGTCAGTCGTGAGTTTCAGCCCGAGAGTACCATCATTCAGGTGGGCGATGTCTTCATCGGCGACGGGCACCTGACCCTCATCGCAGGCCCTTGTGCAGTAGAAAGTGAAGAACAGGCGGTCACCATTGGCCGTATAGTCCGAAAGGCGGGTGCTCACCTGTTTAGAGGTGGTGCTTTCAAGCCGAGGACCTCACCTTATTCCTTCCAGGGTCTTGGGGAAGATGGGCTCCGGATCCTCGCCCGGGTTCGCGACGAAACAGGGCTCCCTGTGGTGACAGAGGCCCTGGATCATGAAGTATTCGATGTCGTGGAAGCCTATGCTGACGTGATTCAAATCGGCACACGGAACATGCAAAACTACAGTCTGCTCAGGCGAGCCGG
>JASFPF010000219.1:0-3858 GCA_050116135.1 Deltaproteobacteria bacterium
CTCGCTAATGAAGTAGTAATCCGCGCCATCTTCCTCATCACCCCGAGGAGGACGGGTGGTAAAAGAAATAGAATATCCGAGCTGTGGCCTTCTTTCTAGGATGGCACGCACGATGGTCGATTTTCCGGTCCCAGAAGGTCCAGAGATAATGAACAAATGTCCTTTCTTAGCCATCACTTGAAGCTGGATATTCGCCATTGAAGACCCTGCAGCAAGCTGCAGGGAATCTTCGACCGTAAGGAATAATACTGATTTTATATACGCTCGCTAACCCCGCAGCAAGCTGCGGGGAATGCGCTCGCTTAATCGGTTCAATTAGAAGCCGTGGCCTTCTTCTGCTCCCCCCTAAATTCGAAGCCGGTCACAAACCGCTGCGATATGGTCTCTGCTTGAATGGCCGAAAGAATGACATGGTTGCTATCGGTAATGATAATCGAACGAGTGCGTCTCCCCTGGGTGGCATCAATCAGGCGTTTTCCCTCTTTCGCATCTTCTTTAAGCCGTTTCATGGGAGCGGACCCGGGAGTGACAATAGCAATGATACGACCGACAACCACCGTGTTTCCAAATCCGATATTTAGCAAAGCTGTATCCATCTTGCGCCTCCAAAGGGGACTTCTTACGAAACTATCAAAGACCGTTATTCGGTTAGGCTACTCTACATTCTGGACTTGTTCTCTAATCTTCTCAAGCTCGCTCTTCAGAACGACAACGAGTTGGGACAGATGGGCGTCACCTCCTTTGGAACCCATTGTGTTCACTTCCCGATTGATTTCCTGAAGCAGGAAATCAAGAGCCCTTCCAGCCGGGCCTTCTGATTCAGTCATGCTGCGAAACTGTTTCAAATGACTTTCAGCGCGGACGATTTCCTCTGTAATGTCGCTCCTGTCAGCCCAAAGAGCCGCCTCCTGGGCCAGTCGGTTCGGATCCAGCTCTACCTCCCCTTCTGTCAACGCTGCCATCCTTTCTTTCAAGCGAGCATGGTGCTCGGACAAAATGGTTGGGACCAATGCCTTGATGCGAGACAAGCCCTCCTCTACAGACTTAAGACGTTTCTGGAAATCATGGTAAATGGCCTGCCCCTCAGTGATACGCATGGCCTCTACGCCTTCTAATGCCTCGCCAATCAACGAGGCAAGGACCAACCATGTCTTCTCCAAGTCCACTTCAGGTTCTGTGGCCATCATGATTCCCTCTAAGCCAAGGAGTGTTTCCAGCCCAACTTTTTCTTCTGTTTCCAAGGCTTCCTTGAGCTCGGTCAACGCCTTCCAGTAGGCTTGAGCCAGGGGAAGATTCACCTCAATGTCGGCAATGGCTCGAGACCCGTTCTTGACCTTGATCATCACATCCACACGCCCCCGTGAAACCTTGGCTGCCACCAGCTTCTTGATGCGTTCCTCAAGAGTTAGGAACGGTTGAGGCATACGTACGGAGATCTCACAATAACGCCTGTTAACACAACGCATTTCCACGGCATACAACCGACCTTCAACGACCTGTTCCGCCCTGCCAAAAGCCGTCATGCTCTTGATCATATGATCACCTAACCTGTAAAAATTTCATCTGATATATATATCTGTCTCTCACACATTGAAGAAAACTGACGATCCTTTCACCGGCGTAATCTGGATAGGTCCAATCCAGCGCATGAAACCCACCATTGTAATAAACCAAGGTCAGGTCCCCATAAATCCCTCCCTTCAGGTAGATACGGTGGGTATAGTTTTTCCCCGTAGCCAGAACAAACCGCTCAGCCAGGAGGTATCCCGGGTCGATATTGACCAGTCGTTTTCGGTCGGTGGCAAATTTGTCCTCTAGCTCATTCGTAACAAGTTTGACATCGGGTAGACCCTCTTGTTCCATCAACTCATGATAAGCCATCAAACGCCTGAAAAGGGGAGCACCCATCTCTGGCTTGTAGTAGTCTGTGTGCTCAAAGGCCAGCCACGGACTGACCACATCGGGCTGTCCAAAGAACTCAGTAAGCCTTTGGGCTACCTCTCTAAAAACCTTCTTATCCTTGGTAAAATAGCTTATGACCAGCTTAGCAGGTTTTGGCGGCCGGGGCTTACTCATGGCTTATGGGCGCCCGACGCTGGTGTACTCGAAGCCTAGGGCGCGCATGCGCTCTGGCTGATAGATGTTTCTCAGATCTACGATGATAAGACGCTTCAAAAGCTCTTTCATGCGATTCCAGTCAATATTGCGAAATCGATTCCATTCCGTTGCCAGGACCAAAACATCAGCGTTGACGGCAACCCCGTACAAATCTTTTTTGTAGTCTACGTTTTGAAGGTATTCTTTTGCCTGTTCCATCCCTGCTGGATCATAGGCCTGGATCTTTGCCCCTCTCTCCTGCAACCCGTGGATAATCGGAATGGTGGGAGACTCACGCATGTCGTCCGTGTTTGGCTTGAAGGTTAACCCAAGTATCCCAATGGTGACACCCTTCACATCCCCCCCAACGGCCGAGATGATCTTTTCAAGCATTTTCTCTGGACGTTCATTGTTTACCTGAATCACTGCGTCGACAATCTTGAATTCGCATCCGTGGTGTTTGGCAATCTGGCTGATGGCCCTCGTGTCTTTTGGAAAACAGGAGCCGCCAAAACCCGGCCCAGGATGCAAGAACTTTCGACTAATGCGCCCATCTAAGCCCATACCCTTGGCCACCTTGTGGATATCTGCTCCCACCCTTTCACATATGTTAGCCATCTCATTGATAAAGGATATCTTGGTGGCCAGGAAGGCGTTAGAAGCGTACTTAATCATCTCTGCGGTGGCCCTGTCTGTCACCACAAATGGGGTTTCAATGAGATAGAGGGGATTGTAAAGGTCCTCAAGGATAGCCACCGCTTGGTCGCTTTCGGCGCCGATAACGATGCGATTGGGACGCATGAAATCCTCTATGGCCGACCCCTCCCTCAAGAACTCAGGATTAGAGGCAACATCAAAGGCGCAGGGTTTGGTCTGGCTTTCCTTAATGATCTCTTCAACCATTTTCCCCGTGCCTACGGGAACCGTGCTCTTTGTCACCACGACCTTGTAGCCATTCATGGTCTGCCCTATGGATCGGGCCACCTCTTCCACATACCGGAGGTCGGCGCCTCCCTCCTCGTCCGGCGGGGTGCCAACGGCAATAAAGATCACCAAGGCATTGCGCACGCTTTCCTTGATATCGGTGGTAAAAGAGAGGCGCCCTTCGTTTAAGTTCTTCCCAACCAGCTCTGCCAGTCCAGGCTCATAGATGGGGACTTGGCCCTGAGTCAGCATGGTAATCTTTGACGCATCCTTGTCCACACAGGTCACCCGCAGTCCAAATTCGGAGAAACAAGCCCCTGTCACAAGTCCCACATATCCAACACCAACGACACAAATATTCATTAAATGGTCATCCTTTCCGTTCTCAAGACATGATCAAGGCACCCAAGGGCACCGTAAGCTCTGAAGAATTAGCGAAAAAATGATTCTCAGCCCTAAAATAATTTTTTATCTTCCTTTTTGTCCCTTGTCAATCCGTGAGTTTTGGGACAAAGAAATCGGCTTTCACCCCCATCTCAGATGTGTTAGTAAACATGGCATTATTAAGGGGAGCATAAAATAGTTCACGCCATCACAGGGTATGGTTTGAACAGCCATATACAGGTTGCACAAGAAGCCATCAGGAGACATATTTATTGATTGGCCTCTGTTGTTTGGGTTTTCGGACAAAGTTGGCACCTTTGCCCTGTGGCAAACAGACGAAGCGTTCCCATGATGAAGGCACTATTGATGTTGCGTAGCGCGTTTACATCCTTGATTGCTAAAATACCCCAGCAGTCTGTTGTTGAGGCCGGCAAGCTGCTGGGGATGGTCGGG
>JASFPF010000220.1:0-3854 GCA_050116135.1 Deltaproteobacteria bacterium
TTTCACCTTTGTTCAGGGTCAAGTTGGGTTGGATCAGGCGTTGGGACAAATCGATCATCACATTACGCAAAGAATAGCCAAAATCCTTTAAAAGGGTCTTCGCGGTGTTTGCTGAAGCGATTCTTGCCTCGTCCAGGCTGTAGAACTGTTCGAACTTTCTCACAAGGCGCTCTTCCTTGGAAGAGAGTCTGCGAACGATGATACCATTATGCTGTTGCTGAAGTAAGAGTTCTTTGCTTCCTACAATGCCTTTTTGGCTCACACTGCCAAGCAGCCTGCCGATTTGTCGTGAAGTCGTTTCAGAGAAATCGTTCTCCTCCAAGACTTTATAGGCTTCACTGCTGACTTTGGTCCCAAGTATTCCTTCAAAGGTATCCTTTTCTTTCCAGATCAAATCATGCTTTGAAAGGATCGAGCTCTGAGCCTTGGCAGTGTCAGAGCCGGTGCCAATGTCCCCGCCATCAGAGGCCGGGAACAAGGTCCTCATATGATGGAAAGCCTGGCCAATGCGTTCCCCAAGCTCGGAGGCAAAGGCATCGTCAAAATCGTAAACGGTCAGAACAGAATGAGCCGCCTCTTCCCGCTTGCTTTGAGTGGCCTCTTTATCTTCCATTAAGAAGTCTTTAGGTGATTTAATATCTTTTTCGGCAACATCGCCGATGTGATAACGGGGCGTGCCACTCCAAAGAGCTGGAAACAACAAAAGGGCAACGACAAGTGTCGTGCCCAACAATATAAGCCAGCGCAAATGGACATGTTCATTGATAGACTCAAGAAATGCTCTGCTTTGCTTTCTCATGGTTTCTCTGTGCTTCATAGGCCTGATGACATTAGAGATCCCTGTAGTTCCGACAAATCCCGACAAAGCATCTTCGACTGTCAGGAGGCTTGCCGTTTCTAAATTCGCTTGCCAACCCAACGGTTTCGACTGGTCGGTATGGGGGGTGGGCTCGCTTTCCCGGTTCCTTATAGCGACTGTGGACGACTTAACCTTTTTGTCTGTTCAAGATCCTCATATGCCTTGATAATGTCCTGCACCAATTGGTGTCGGACAACGTCTTTCTTGGAAAAAAACACGAAACGTATCCCCGGAATGCCCTTCAAGATGTCCTTTGCTTCCACGAGACCTGAAATCTTGCCGTTGGGCAGGTCGGTCTGGGTGATATCCCCGGTAATAACGGCCTTTGAACTGAATCCAAGGCGCGTTAGAAACATCTTCATCTGTTCTGAGGTCGTATTCTGGGCTTCATCCAGGATCACAAAGGAATCGTTCAGTGTACGACCTCTCATGAATGCCAGCGGTGCCACTTCTATGGCCCCTTGTTGGATCAATTGTGACGCTTTTTCGTAACGCATCATATCGTGAAGGGCATCATAAAGCGGCCTGAGGTATGGATTGACCTTTTCATAAAGATCTCCCGGCAAAAAACCTAAAGCTTCTCCGGCCTCTACAGCCGGGCGTGTCAAGATGATTCGATTGACATCACCTTTTGTCAGGAAGGAGACAGCCATGGCCATGGCAAGATAGGTTTTGCCAGTGCCCGCCGGCCCAATACTAAAGACAATGTCATGCTTTCGGATGGCGTCAATGTATTTCTTTTGAGCCAAGCCTTTGGGCGTGATCGGCCTTTTTTGGGACGTAATGTAAACCGTATCTAAGAAAATATCCTTGAGCCCAACGCGATCATTGCTACTCAGGATACGGATGGCGTAGTCGATATCACTCGGATAAATGGGGTACCCTTCTTCAAGAAGACCATATAATTCCCTTAGAAGCTTCTGGGCAAGTGCTGTAACAATGGCATCTCCACAGATGTTTAGCGTGTTCCCCCTAGCATGGATTTCTACGTCCAGACTACGGGCAATTTGCTGCAGATGTTGGTTCTGTTCCCCGAAAAGGTTCGTTGCCAAGAGATTGTCCTCGAATATCATCTTGGCGCAAGGGCGATCAGCGGGCCGCCGGTCATTTTGAGTGGGGTGCATTTCCATAAGGAAAAGGATTTATATCATAGGTCCACACAGTATTGCAAACAACAAAGGACCGGTGGAAGCGGCCCTTCAGGACGTCCAGAAATGGCTTGACTTGAATATGGCCATTTGTTAGAGGCTCAATACCCAGAAAGTTTAGTAAATAGGCCAACATCCGTGAATGCTTTAGATATCATTACCGCCCTGATTGTAGGATTTTGTCTGATACGTGGAATTTTCAGGGGGATCATAAAGGAAATCACCTCTATTCTTGGCGTGTTTATAGGCTTTTATGCCGCTTACATCTATTACCCCATACTCGCCAGATGGCTTTCTGATCTGATTGCCAATAGATCCTACTTACATATCCTTAGCTTTTTCCTCATCTTTGTTACAGTGCTCTTAGCTGTAGGATTTGTGGGTATGATCTTAAGGCATCTATTAAAGGCCGCTGCTTTGGGGTGGGCAGACCGCATTCTGGGTGGGACCTTTGCCATGGTCAAAGCGGTTCTCATCGTATCGGTTTTGTTGATTGCCCTGACGACATTTCTTCCCGAGAACGCGCCTGTCATTAAGAACTCCCTCCTTGCTCCCCGGGTGAGTGCGATTTCGGAAAAGCTGGTTGCTGTGGTGCCTGGAGAAATGAAAGAAAGGTTTCGAAACAATATCAGGGCATTGAGAATATCGTGGAAGAAGCTGTAGCCTTTTCCGGAGACCCCTTTGACCGGCTTATCACCTTGGTAAAGCGGCTTCGCAGCCCCCGGGGTTGTCCATGGGATCAAGTCCAATCACCAGAGACAATTAAGATCCATCTTATCGAAGAGGCCTACGAGGTTCTGGACGCGATTGAGTCCGGCACGCACGAGGAGGTGTGTGCAGAACTAGGTGACCTGCTCTTTCATATTGTCTTTTTGGCCGTGATGTTTGAAGAGGTTGGGGCTTTCAACGTGACCAATGTGGTTGAGACAGTGACCGAAAAGATGTTTCGGCGCCATCCCCATGTGTTCGGCGAGGCCCAGGTTTCTGGTGCTCGCGAGGTCAGGGAGCAGTGGCATGCGATCAAAATGGAAGAAGCCAAGGACACAGATGTGAAGGGAGGCTCCTTTCTGGATTCAGTTCCCCATAAACTCCCTGCATTGATGCGTGCCTACCGCCTTATAGAAAGGGCTTCCAGGGTGGGCCTAAACGGGGGAGATGTTGCCATCGCACTGATGAAGGTTGAAGAAGACTCGGCTGAGCTTAAGGCTGCCCTGGCAGAAGGCGATGAGGGAAACACGGCCAAACGATACGGAGATTTGCTTTTCAGCATGGCAAATCTTGGCCGACTCGCAGGAGTCCATCCCGAGACGGCCCTGACGGCGACCATTTCAGGGTTCGTAACAGACTTCAAGCGCCTTGAGAAGGGCTTAAAGGAACAAGGTCGCACTCTGGAATCTGCCTCCCCAGAAGAAATACACAGGCTGTGGGAAGGCTATAGAACAGACAGATGAAGACAGGCAAGGCAGGAGTCCTCTGCCGGTTTTTGTTAGCAAGAAATGACATAATTTAGATTGATTGATCCTATCCGATCAAGTAATAGTTGATGGTTGTTGAGCGGCTGACCTTTTTGATATTTGATTTGTTCAGCTCGACCCAGTGTCGAGTCTCAGAAGTCTCTTTAAAAAATAAAGTGTTGCCATCAAGCCATTTTCCGGGCTCCGTGACCATTTCCGGGAGGTCAGCTTCGCTGCGCTGAATCATAAAAACTGGATCATCCGGTTAATGAGTACGCTTGCGAATGTAAGTGGTACAATCTGAGTTTGAAATAGGCCATGTCTCTGTATCCGTAGGCCTGTCGTTTGAGTGTTTTTATTTTGTTGTTGATTCCTTCTATAGGGCCACAAGAT
>JASFPF010000221.1:0-3849 GCA_050116135.1 Deltaproteobacteria bacterium
TGGCATTGGCGGATTTGGCAATCTTAACGGTTGACCATTCACCAGAGGGAGCACTGGCCTATGAAGTCGTTGGCACATAAACAGGCCGTTTGGCTTCAGAACATAGGCAGGGCAAGCATTGTCCTCGCTGTTTTGGTGGTAATGGTGGGCTGCGGATATCACCCTAAGGGAATGGGCCTGATGGCGCCGCCGGGCGTGCATACCATTGCCGTGACCGTGCTCGAAAACAGGACTTCGGAATCGGGGGTTGAAACCCGTTTCACGAGTGATCTGGCTTATGAGTTTACTCGAAGCAAGATCGTCCAAGTGGTGAGCAGGGACACCGCTGATGCTGTTTTGAGTGGTATGATTGTATCCCTGCAAGAGGACACCATTTCTCATACGGCAAGCTACGATTCTGATGAGCGTCGTGTTACCATGACTCTGAATTTGGCCCTGAAAAGTACTGACGGTAAGGTCATATGGTCACGCAGGGGCCTGTCTGACCGAGAAGCCTTCAAGGTTGCTTCAGACAAGTTAACCACGGAAAGGAACAAGAAGGCAGCCATTGCGGTCATATCCGAACGCCTGGCCGAAAGGGTCCACAATGCCATCTTACAGGATTTCTGATGCCCGGAAAATGTACAAGGTCGTCTGAACCCCAAGAGCAAGCCTGTTCTCCGTCCCGAGGTACGTCGCACAAGCAATCCCGCAGATTGACGCCGAGATTGCGGAACAGGGCCATTATGGATGGACTAGTGTCGCGTCCCCAAAATGGTCACGGAGCGACCCAAACGGCTTTGGACGACCGCCATTGTAGGATTTGCACTTCTTCAACTTATTTCTGGGACACAACACTAGCCAGCAATGACATTGACTTGCCTGGTGAGGCGGGATATTTTCCTGGAAGCATTCTTGCGGTGGATAGCACCTTGTTTGGCTGCCTTTTGAATAACGGGGACAGCTGCGGCGAGAGCAGCCCGGGCCTTTTCCTCAGACTTTTCATCAACAGCTGCCCTGACTTGCTTAATGACGTTTTTCACCCGCGTACGGTTTGACTTGTTTGCAAAATTTCTAATTTCATTTTGTCTGGCCCGCTTGATGGCCGACTTATGGGTTGCCAATGTCTTTTTCTCCTTTCTGTATAATTAAACTTTATATTAATAGATCCCTGCCCATAACTTGTCAAGCCCTATTTTCATGGTATTTCGCATGCTGCACGCCAACCCATGACCTCTGAACACTGTCTTTATGTCTGAAGCCGCTCGCATAACAAAGGCCGCCGGCACTGTGGGGGCGGCCACCCTATTAAGCCGCATTCTTGGATTCATTCGGGACGTGGTGGTGGCCTGGTTTTTTGGAGCGGGACTGGCGTCTGACGCCTTCTTCATGGCTTTCACCATTCCGAATCTTTTGCGCCGCCTCTTTGCTGAAGGTTCATTGACCATCTCCTTTGTTCCGGTTTTTACCGAGTGCCTCTTCAAGCGTGGTCGAGAAGAGGCCTTCAGGTTGGCCAGATCTGCTTGGTGGCTCCTTACTTTTGTTTTGGCTGCAGTCGCCTTGCTCGGGGTCCTCTTCTCTCCGCTCATCGTTAAGCTCATCGCCGGTGGTTTTCTCTCATCTCCAGAAAAATTTGATCTAACGGTCCTCCTCACACGGATCATGTTTCCGTACATCTTTTTCATTAGCTTGGTTGCCTTGGCGATGGGAGTCTTGAATGCCCTTGGTCATTTTGCAGCACCTGCTCTGGCCCCGGTACTCCTAAATCTTGCCATGATCACCTCTGTGCTGCTTCTATCACCCCATCTGGCAGAGCCGTCGAAGGGCCTTGCCATAGGAGTCATCATCGGCGGCGTATTGCAGTTGGCTCTTCAAATCCCCTTCATGGTTCGAAATGGCTTTCGTCTATTCGTGCGAAGCCCCTTGTATCATCCTGCCATCAAACGAATAGCCCTGTTAATGGTGCCGGCTGTCTTTGGGGCTGCGGTCTACCAGATGAACATCGTTGTCTCGAGACTACTTGCTTCGCACCTTCCAGAAGGAAGTGTGTCTTATCTTTATTATGCTGACCGACTGGTCCAGTTTCCCCTTGGCGTCTTCGCCATAGCCCTTGCAACGGCCGTGCTGCCCAGCCTGTCTAAGCAGGCCGCACTAGGTGATATGGAGGGCCTGCGCTCGTCTTTTTCATATGCCCTGAAGTTGATCTTTTTTATCACAATCCCGGCCATGACAGGGCTTATCATCCTTAGGGAACCTATCGTGCGGCTTCTCTTTCAAAGGGGGGCCTTTGATCCAGCCACGACCCGGTTGACTGCGGAGGCCCTGCTTTATTATGGCCTTGGCCTGTGCGCTTTCTCCGGTGTTCGCATTGTAGTTGCGACTTTTTATGCACTTCAGGACACGAAGACCCCGGTCAAGGTCGCTGTGATTTCTCTTTTCGTAAACATCGTTTTGAGTCTCTTGCTTATGAGACCCATGCGGCACAGCGGGCTGGCCCTTGCAACGTCGCTGGCTTCAGGGGTGAATCTCGTACTGCTAATTGGGGCCCTAAAAAAGCGTTTGGGTCAAATCGGAGCTCGTGATATATTCCGGTCCGTATTTAGAACCACGGCTTCTGCAGCCGTCATGGGAGGTGCCCTTGCCCTTGTTGCCCTCTGGGCAGCCCCAAGGTCTGGCCAAAGCGCCTGGTACCTCTTGGCATGGGTCTCAGGGAGTGTGGCCGCTGGCGCTCTCTTATACGCTGGCTGCGCCTGCCTTTTCAGGTGCCGAGAACTGGGTGCCCTGGCCGACATGGTAAGGGTGGGCCTTCGCAAGAAGCACACGTAGACTGAAGTGACAGGCCTCACAGAGAAGGGTTCAGATGAGTTTTTCAGAGTTCTCCACATTCTCTTAAAAGGTTACAGTATGGATACCAAGGACAAGGTCATTATTTCAGTAGGTATCCTGATTTTTCTTGGGTTCCTTTTTGTCATTGGATTGGGTGATCGGGGTGCGGTTGATCTTTATCAGCTCAAGTTGGAAAGGGATCGTTTGCGGCAGACCAACCTTCGCCTTCAAGAAAGGAATGAGGTTCAGTATCGAACCATTGAGCGTTTGAACTATGATGCTGAATTTGTGGAAAATATTGCAAGAAGAGAGCTTGGGATGATAGCAGAGAATGAGGTGATCATTCTTAAGAAGAAAAAGTAGAATCCCAACACCTTGACACTTTGAAAAACAGGAATATCCTCCAGGTTTTTTTCGCTTTGCCTAAACCGGTTTTTGATCAATCTAAGGCTCATTTCAGGGGCTTGAACACTGAGCTTTCCTTCGTGTGGACCCCCGCCCTTTGCGCTCAGACAATTGAAGATCCCCGCAGCAAGCTACGGGGAGTGCGCTCGCTTTCGCGGTTCAAGTCCTTATCATCCACTGCGCCGAGATTGATTGCCCCTTGCGCGACTTGGGCATCAAAGATCTAAAACATTGTCTAGAGTCTAATGCAAATGGTTATGGACAGAGATAATACTGGGGATGTCATCCCAACCGTGACACTCGCACGGCTTTATGAAAAGCAAGGTTTTTTGGATAAAGCAGTTGCCGTATACAGAAAGCTGCTTGCCCTGGAACCAGGGCGAACCGAGTTGAAGGAACCGTTAAGGGACCTTGAAAGAAGGCTTGAGGGCCGACGAACAAAACCTCGGAATGAGGTTAGGACGGTCTTTTCTCAGCTGAGCAGGTGGCATGGGGCCATTGGCAGGAGGAAGAAAAGACTGGATCAATGGCGTGGAAAGAGGAGAAAAATCCTTGTGATACACGGCCCGATCTCCGAATTGTTCGAGGGGCCAGAGCCGTCTTACTTTGACCATGTGACCTTGGAGCAAATCCACCAAA
>JASFPF010000222.1:0-3849 GCA_050116135.1 Deltaproteobacteria bacterium
GCATATCGATTATCTCATCCAAGAAGCGGACGGTCTTGTGTCCCTGCCGGTGCGATCTTCCCAACGCCTGGAGTGCGAGTTGGCACAGGCCTTATCTTTAATGCTGAAACAGGGGCCTGCTGGATTGGGATCTTCAGACTGTCCATGCCCCACCCATCTATTCTTAAGCCGGACAAACCCCCTGCGCACCGAAGGCTTTCATCACATGCTTCAAGCCTTTCGGATGAGATCTCCTTGACACGGTCTCATGACAAGGCCTAGGGGAGAGTTTACAATCCTTGGAGACCCAGGCAAAAGGGCTTTGGGCAACAGCCCGCCAAATAATGAAAAGGAGGCATGCCGACGACATGGTGGTGACCAGAACGGACATTTATGAAAAGGTGATCTTTGCAGAAAGGCCCTTGTGCCCCCATTGCGGCCAGGAAATGAAAATATGGCAATGTGCCAGGACACCCTTTATGTGCGGCTCCAGGTGGGGAACGCCATATCTTTTTATCTGTCTGAATGACGAGTGCCCGCCTTTTGTCAAGGGCTGGGAGAGCATGAAGAAGAACCATGGCCGGACGTGTTCCTACCGATGCATCTGTTATCCTGATTCACGAAAGACAGAAACCATGCTCGTCTTCTCCTCTGCAGATTGCAAGGCGGGTGTCATTGACGAGACCGTTGTGGCAGCAGATCGCGCCAAGGGGACGCCTGAAGATCCTGAGGTGCAAGCACTCATGGGGGACTTTGAGCGCCAAGACGTCAGCGCTCTTGAAGCCAAGCTCTGTGATGACAGCCTCCATTATAAGGTCCGCCAAAAGGCGGCGGCCCTCATGGGAGAACTCGGGTTGGTTGAAACGATTGAGCTTTTGCAGAACCAACCCATCAAAGACCAGCGCATCCGCGCCAAAGTGGCAGAGGCCATCAAAAGGATACACGAAATCAATGGCACCCAGGAATGTCCCTATTGCATGGAGATTATTGAGGCAGGAGCCACCACATGCAGCCAATGCGGGAGGGGCTTATCTTGAGTTGGGAAAGGTGATATTTTCTCCAAGCAAAAAGGGATGCTGGAAATTCCAGCATCCCTTTTCTTATATTTACAGTACGCTCAAGCTATACGAGCCTACGGTTTCTTAATACTCCTCTTCCGACAGATCAATGTCATCCCTTTCGTACTGCTTATCCCGTTCTTCGTGGGACTTCTTGACCTCTTCCTCACTCCAGGGCTCATGAACAAGGCAGTCTGACACTAACTCCCAAATATAGTACGTCCTGGCCTTAAGGTCAAATTCCTTGGCAAGGGATTTCATGATCTGGTCCCGGCAGTTGTGGCACGGGGCACAGACCAGGTCAGCCCCTGTGGCCTTGATTTGGTCTGCCTTCCACTTGCCGTAGTCGATCCGCTCCTTAGCGTAAGGAGCGGCCCAGGCCCCGCCGCCAGCCCCGCAGCAAAGATTGTTCATCCCGTGGGGCTCCATCTCCACAATCTTCGGGCCACACTGTTCAACCACCCAACGGCACTCATCCAGGAAATGCTGCCCAAAGGACATCATGGATTTCCTGTGGTAGTTGCACGGATCATGGATGGTTATTGTCTTATCCTTAAACTTTTCCTTATCCAGCTTGATCCTGCCTGTTTCAATATATTCTTTCAAAAGCTCAAACACGCTGATGCATCTGAATTCCTTGAAAACCTCTGGAAAATATTTCGTGAAACCCAACCGGGTTGCAAAGTAGGCGTGGCCTCATTCCGGATAGAGGATGGTTTTGGCACCTACCTTTTTGGCGTTCTCAATGATGCGCCGACACTGTTCTTTTAATGCCTCGTCATCACCTGTGAAAAGCCCCCAAAGGACCCCCTCCCAATTCTGCTTGGGCACGGTCCAGTTCTCTTTGGCTGCATAAAAGATCCGCCACCAGAACATCATATCTTCCGGCTCGCCCATGGGCTCCTTGGAGTTGATGGTGACAATAATGTTGGCCCCTTCTTTGTCGACGGGCGCATAAAAGCCCGGGTAGGGAGGATATTCCTCACCATGATGCCCCTCAACCGTGCCTTCTTCCATCTCCTTGCTCAGATCAGCCAGGAGAAAGAGGTAGTCGAATTCCGGAATACCAAGGTTGTTCCCCCTTTCCAGACACATAGCCACCCCTTTGTGGAGCACACCGGGGACCTGATCGCGCTCACGGAGCGTGCGGGCGTACCTGATAAGGGCCATCAATTTGACCCCCTGGGGGCACATGTACTCACACCGCCCACAGACCGTACAGATCCAGGGCCATCGGGAGTCAACCAGTTCGTCTTCCAGGCCTAAGAGCGCCGCGCGGACTGCCTTTCTTGGGTCCCAGCCGTCCACGCCTGTGACCGGGCAGCCACTGGCACAGGTCCCGCAAGTAAAGCAGACATCTGCCCAATCAGGCTGCAGTGCCAGCTTGCTCTTTGGTCTTTTGGTTAGATCTAAAGCTTCCATTCAAATCCTCCTAGAGTATTAGGTTGTGTCAAAAAGCCGTCTATATGTTTTGTGCCAAGACAACGCCAGGCTTATCAGTTTCGACCATGTCTCCAGGTTTGTCCAAGAAGCTGGCATAACTGACGTCAACGCCCAGCTTCTTTGCTGCCTCTTCCACGGTGGGCGGAAGCTGGGGTTGGGTCAGGAGTACTACAAGATCAAAGGTCTCGGCCTTTTCGCCCCCTGCGTCGAACTTCACCTCAATGTCCTTGCCCTCTCCGGTCTCAGCCAACTCGCTCACCGTGCCGTTTACAAAATTCACCCCTGAGACCTTGTCCAGGTCCCCTCCGGCACTCGCCTGAAAGGCATCCATGTCCGGCGAGATGAAAGTTATCTCTACCCCATCGATCTTCTTTTGGGCCAATATGGCCTCATTGATCCCAAAGATCAAAGTTGCATTTCTGACCTTGTCATCACCAGCGCCAAAGCTCTGCACAAAGGCAATCTTCTTTGGGATCTCACCGTCCTGGGGCCGCATCACGAGCCCGTTACTGGGACCCGTGTCGGCCAGCATCCTCTCCACCTGAAGATCCGTGACCACATTCATGTGCTTGTTGCCAACACTGCCCGAAATAGGCGCGATCTTGCGCTGCATCCCAGAGGTCAGGATCACCTTATCTACTGCCAGGTCAACATCCTGATCGGGCATGTCAAAGTTGATCGCCTCGGGCTTACACTCTGCCCAGCACAGGGCACAACCCAGACACCGCCTGCAGCTTAAACACCGCTTGGCCTCAGCCACAGCCACATCTTCTGGGAAGCCGGTTTCCACCTCTTTAAAATTGCCCTGTCTTTCCTCTACAGAGATCTCAGGCATCTCCGCCCTCTTGGCCGGAATATCCTGAAAGTCGATGATGTATCTGCCTTTCTTCTCGTAGATATACATTTTACTTCTTCCCTCTCAGATATTTGTGAATGGATTCAGCTGCCTTCATGCCACCTGCACAGGCCCTGATGGCAATATTGGCGCCCGTAGCAGCATCGCCTGACGCAAAAACCCCTTCCACATTGGTTTCAAAGGTCTCAGGGTTTACCTCGAAATTGAGCTTCCTGCCAAAGGTAAAGCCGTATTTCTCATCCACGATGGTGTTGTCCGTGACCTGCCCAATGGCCCCAAAGATGGCGTCTGCGTCCATGACAAACTCAGAACCTTCTACGGGGACAGGCTTCCGCCTGCCGCTGGCATCCGGCTCACCAAGTTCCATCCTTTGACACTTCATCCCCACGGCTTTGCCATCCTTGACCACCACCTCCTGGGGGGCGACCAAGAAATGAAACTTCACGCCTTCGTGTTCCGCGGCGTCCACTTCCCATGGGCTTGCAGGCAATTCCTTGCGGGTTCGACGGTATA
>JASFPF010000223.1:0-3811 GCA_050116135.1 Deltaproteobacteria bacterium
CATGATACTTATGATGGGTTCCGAAACTTCGGCTTCAACGACCTTCTGGATTCGTATGATGACGTCGACCTCAGGGATCTGAATAGGGACGAGTATGGAACTTTTACACTGTACGATCAAGCTCTCAACCCCATGGAGTTTCGTATTGCAAAAACAGTGTTAGACAGCGACCATAGGGTATCACTATCAATTCCCAAAACCCACGATACTGCTATGGTTACTCTCAGCCTCAAGAACATGGCCGTTGGAAGTCTAATTCGGAATATGGGGTACAGCTTTTTTAACCTCGTCGGGTGCCTTGCAGACAGATTCTTCACGTATGTCCCTTCCCATGTGAAACCCTTTTTTTCCTTCCAGGGTTTGAGCCGCATAGGAATCACAAAGGTTTCTGGCAACGACAAGGTTAGGTTGCACCAAGGTTATCTCAACATGCATCTTTTTCTTTACCAGCTTATTAGAATCATCCCCCCACACCTGGCCGTCCTAGATGGCTTTGCAGCGATGGAGGGAGACGGACCTGTTTCAGGGGATAAAGTCGACTGGGGAATTGCCGTAGCCGGAACTGATGGAATAGCTGTCGATGCGGTAGCGGCACATTTGATGGGCTTTGATCCTGACTCCATTGGGTATCTCCATTTTTGTGGCAAAGCTGGGCTTGGCGAGACGAACATCGACAATATCAATATTATAGGAACCAGCGTTGAAGAATGTAGGCGCACGTTCAGACCACACCGGTCATATCAAGCTCAACTTCGTTGGAAAGAAACGGGAGAAAGGGCTTTCGAGAAGCTGAGAGCCGTTTTAGAGGCCAAGGCCGCTTACATAGACAAGAAAGATCTTGCATCAGTTTATTGAAGCTCATCCGTCCTCTATCTGTTGCCACTGTTTGGGGGGAGAAAACAAGAGATCTTAGTCCGTCCCCGATACGGTTATCCACAAGGAATGGATGGAGAATAATGGAGATTACCAGATGCGAACAAAAGAAATCTCTTTGAATCTCACCGATATTCTTCGCAAAGTGATAAACGAGGCAAGAGTATTTAGGTACGATGGAAAAGAGCCGGAGGGGACAGTTCTCGCTGCCTATATGCAGGGGAAATCTTTACCAGAGGAAAAACTGGCACAGGCAGAATCGTGCATGCGTTCACTCATGCTCAGGATATACCTCAAGTCCAAGGAGTCCTTGGTTATCCCAGAGCCACTCAGGTTGGCTGGGAAGTATCTCGAAGAACTTCCTGCGTGGGGCGTTACATTAGGCTTTGAGGATTTTTATGCTTGCCAGTTCGTGGACAGACTGAATGATATCGTACGCCGAGCGAAGAAAGTCAGAGATCTGTTTGCTGAGAAACAGCCCTCTGAGAACGTGAGAAGACTCTGTCAGGAAGCTTACCAATCATACCTTTACGGATATCACTCCGCCTCAGTCGCATTGATCAGAAGCATTTTAGAGGCAGTTTTGAAGGATCGACTAGGCGACGACATCGACGGAGTGTCTAAATTGAACGACGAAGCTCTCGACAAAGGACTCTATCCAAAAAGAATTCATCATAAGATTAAACAGATCAACCACCTGGCAAACATATCCATCCATGAGCCTACGGAATCAAACATTCCTACAGAGCACACAAATCTCAAGTTACTGGGGCTTGCTCAGGAAGTCTTGCAAGTGCTGTTACAATAAAACGAGGCAATTATTGCATTTGACGTTGAGGCAAGGTCCAGGCGACAGTCAATCAAAGAAATAGGGGGTCATGGCCCGGCCAACGGCTTTTCTCCCATAGCCAGCGCTTCTAAACCCGACCGGTCCGTCATGTTGATACGACGGCCTTCCACCTGGATCAATCCCTGCTGCATCATTCTGGCAAAGATCCGGGAAAGGGTCTCGGGGATGGTCCCCAACAGGCTGGCGAGCTGGCCCTTTGAGATATTCAGATCGATAGAGGTCTCGCCCCCTTTTTCATCTGAAAGATATAGCAGGTAAGCAGCCAACCGCCCGGGGACCTCCTTTAGGGAGAGTTGCTCCACCTGCACGGTAAAGTGACGAAGCCTCATGGAGAGTAAGGCCAGCATGTTCAAGGCCAGGGACGGGTTTTCACTGATCAAGGCCGTGAAGGCCTCCCGCGGAAAGAATAAAAGGCGGCTTTCGGCAATCGCCTCGGCATGGGCTGGAAAATCCTGGCCTGCAAAGACCGGCACTTCACCAAAGGGCTCCCCAGGTCCAAAAATGTGCAGGATTTGCTCTTTTCCGTCAATGGAAAGTTTGAAGATCTTTACCAGGCCATAGACAACCACATAGAAACCGTTGCCCTCATCCCCTTCTGAAAAGACCGTTTGTCCTTTTGGGAAATGCTTATCTATCGAGATTCGCGTGAGATCTTGTACCTGAGTTTGGGGAAGTCCTTTAAAGAGAGGAATGTTGGAGAGGATCTCCGGGGCTGTCCTCATCGACTTTCATCCTTCATGGAAAGATGTTATCCCTGGTGCAATCGACGTAAATTTTCCTTGGCAAACTCTATGGTCGGATCGAGTTGCAAGGCGACTTGGTAATAACGAACCGCTTGTGCCTTATCCCCCATGTCGCGATAGTTAGAAGCGATATTGGCGTAGTCAATGGCAGAACTGGGATCCAAGCGGAGGACCTTCTGGAAGCATTCAATGGCCCTTTCATGCTCTTTCAACTTGAAGTGACAGAATCCCATCAGGTTGTGGATATCGGTCCTCTCATCATCGTGGGCCTCTCCTTTTTGAAGGACGGTGATGGCCTCACGGTATTGACCCAAATCCTTCAGACAGATCCCCATGTAGGAGTAAATACTGGCGATATCTTCCGCTTTTGGACCCAGGGACAAGGCCTCCTCAAGATGCGTCAAGGCCTTCGACAGCTCATTTGTCGACAGATAGCATGATCCCAAGAAAAACTTCACGTAGTATTTTGCCGACATGAGGGTATCCATCTTTTCTAGCTCAGAGATGGCCCATTGGGGGTCGCCGCTTTCAGCGATCAACTTGGCAGAGAACATGGCCACGCTGGTGCCTATAGCCCGCTCTCGAAAATGGGCGCCAGGTATGATGGTATAAAAGGCGGGGATTTGGAGCTTGCCATGGGTGACATCGACGACAATGACCTCCATACCCCTTTGGGACAGGGCTGAAATACAGTTTTCCACCTCCACCTTGATGTTGTCATGGGAAAGATCTGGCAGCGCTGTCATATCGACGCTTGTGCGGGGATTGGTGACGAAGTCTGCCTCTTCAATCGCCTTGAATTTGGGGAGGCCGCTGGCCACGTAGTTGGCGGAGGTATTAAAATCCCCGGCAAGCTGGGCCACTTCTGTCAAGGCTCGGCTCAAGGCCTTCTGGGGGTTGGGTGTGGTGCCGGCCGTCCATACGATCTCGCTTCGTTCCGGAAAGGTGGACGGATCATAGGCCAGCACACCAACACTGGGGATGCCTGTGTCAAGGGAAAAATCAGAAATGTATAATTTGACGCCGATTCTTTTATACTTGCCTATCATCTCGACGACCAGAGGGTCGGTGACGGACCCCATATTGATGGAAGGGACCCTGACTTGGTTACGGCTGATGATCGATGACACATGCCTTTCCACCACCTCGCATATCCCTTGGCTGAGTGCTTCCTCCACGCAGTTTCCCGCCGAAGGGCCATTGAATTCGTTGATGGCAAAAAACCAGTCAAAGGGGACGAGGACCTCTTCCTGTCGGGTCATATTGTAAGCCTTTGTCCACTTGAGAGGGAGCCTTGAGAAAACCTCCCGGGCCTTGTCCAAGTCATCAGAATGGTCGTGCACAG
>JASFPF010000224.1:0-3805 GCA_050116135.1 Deltaproteobacteria bacterium
GCCGAAAAATTTCGGTCGGAGGGCAAGGGGGAGGCGCGTAAAATCGAGGGTGACAGGGAAAGAGAGATGAAGCGGATTACTTCAGAGGCCTACAAGAAGGCCCAAGAGGTCAAGGGCAAAGCCGATGCCACAGCTACAAAGATCTACGCTGATGCCTTCGGACTCGATCCTGATTTCTACTCATTTGTGAAGACCCTTGAGATTTACCAAGACACTCTAGATGAGGAGAGCTCCTTGGTCCTTTCCACGGAGACTGAATTTTTCAAATATTTGAAGGGGTATACAGGGAAAAAGTAGGGGGTGTGCAAGGCGAGGTTGACACCAACCATCACATCCCATAGAAGGTAAACCTCATCATGGCCACATAGGACACCTTACAAACACTTACAAAGACAAGAAAAGGCACCGCCATGTCTTGGATGTATGGGTGCCTTTTCTCAGGTGAAGAAGGCCGGGATGTCATGTTCATCATTTCTTCCTTCTTTGGTGGCGCGTGCGGGCCATCAACTTCTTGTGCTTGTGCTTGCGCATTTTTTTCTTTCGTTTCTTGATCACACTTCCCACAGCATCACCTCCGTTCTTTCAGTTTTTCTTTTCACAAAACCTTGCTTTTATAATATGTCACCATAGAGATGTCCAGCTTTTTTTCTGGGCCTACACGTGTGTTCCTTAGCCTGAACGCAGACCACCCCCCCTCAGCTAGCGGGTCTGCGAGCTCTCCTGTGAAACCACCGACTGGAAGGTAGCCATTGTCATAACAATGTGGTAAAAGCAACGATACAGGCGGGCTTGCCAGGGAATCCTCTTTTGTCACAATGCAGGTGCACATGGACGCTACAACGGCACTGCAAGGTTTTTGCGACGACGACCTGATTGTCGTTAACAAAGCCGTTGTCATGGCCGAAGAGTTGACCAGCGATGCCTACAAGATGTCCTTTGCAGAGTGGCGCCAGCGGCGTTATGATATCAAGACGTTGGTTGATCTTTCTCCAGAAGAGATCGTGGAAGGGCCCTTCGCACAGATCATCAGGTATGTTGGGCGCAGGGCGGAAACATCCCTCGGTTCCTCAAGATATGATTTTTATAAGATATGCCTTCAGGACCACAACATCCTTTTAACGCTAAATAGAGTGCCGGGACTGCACTTGTTTCCGTTTTCCCTCTATATCGTGACCCATGAATTGATCCACGTTATTCGATTCACCAAGTTCTTACAAGCCTTTGACGCCTCGCGGGAAGACAAGATGGAGGAAGAGGGCAGGGTTCATAAACGGACCAAGGCCATCCTAGAGAGAACGCCCATCGATGGCATGGACGCTGTGTTTGAATTTTACAAAGCCTGGCAAGGTCTCCTCGATCGCTTGAAGGAGGTCTAACAAGGCCATGAATTTTCGCACTTGACAAATCATTTTCACTAATTATCTTTATTAAGTATTTAGGCTAGGGGAGGAATCAGGATGCCGATTTACGAATATCAATGCACGAAATGCGGGAGGATTGTGGAGGCCTGGCAGGGGTTTTCAGATGCGCCTTTGAAAACTTGTAAACACTGTTCTGGCAGGCTTCACAAACTCATTTCCCAGAGCACCTTCCATCTCAAGGGTACGGGCTGGTATGTGACGGACTACGCCAACAAGTCCACCAGCTGTTGTCCTCCGTCAGGCGGAAAAGGTGAGAAGTCGGGGGGAAAGGGCAAGAAATCGGAGACCGAACCTGCTACGAAGAAGAAGGAATAAGGCGATTCGGTTGAGGGCTAATCGTTTCACGGCCCTGGTTTCCTAAAGGGCGGAGGAATGAAAGGGGGGCAAGACAAGGAAATGCTTTCACGGCATGGGGACCCTGCAGGTGGCAGCCTCATAGCCTAACAGGAGTCGGCCAGCGATTGATCGGAGTTCGCCCCAGCAAGTCACTCATCTCAGGCAAAAAATTTTGCGCTAATCCCTTTACAAGTCTAACTCCATGATTATTTTTCAAAATATATATTTCTGAGCGCACCGACTGTTTTCGTATTCGATCCTGAAAAATTTCGTATTTCTATGTGATTAAGTCTATGAGTCTTACGTCTTGGGAAAGGAGGTGACATTGAAACCCTGGTTTTTGTAGAATGAAACACGGAAGAAAGGACAAAACGAAGCTGAAAATTTAAAGAGAAGGAGATTGAACACCATGAAGATTAGACCTTTGCAAGACCGAATTCTCGTAAAACGCCTTGAAGAAGAAGAGACGACCAAGGGGGGTATTATCATACCCGACACGGCCAAAGAAAAACCCTCTGAAGGTTTGGTTGTTGAAGTGGGAAAGGGGAAGGTCTTGGAAAACGGCAAGCAGGTACCCCTTGACGTAAAGAAGAAAGACCGAATACTCTTCGGCAAATATGCGGGTACCGAGATCAAGCTCGAGGGTGAGGAATATCTCATCATGCGTGAAGATGATGTGCTTGGTGTGATTCAAAAATAGGCTGTTTCGCCGTCAAGGTGCCTAGCAAAGATTGTGTGAGTTGAAGCTTGCTGACATTGGCAGCAGCAAAAATTTTAAGGAGGATACAATAATATGGCTGCAAAAGAGATTAGATACGACATCAAGGCTCGGGAGGCCGTTTTACAAGGGATTAACACATTGGCGAATGCGGTTAAGGTGACCCTGGGCCCTAAGGGTAGAAACGCGATCCTTGAGAAATCCTGGGGCGCTCCCACGGTCACCAAAGATGGCGTGACCGTGGCCAAAGAGATCGAGGTCGAGGACAAGTTCGAGAACATGGGGGCCCAGATGGTCAAGGAGGTTGCCAGTAAGACCAGTGACGTGGCCGGCGACGGTACGACGACAGCCACTGTTCTAGCCCAGTCCATTTACACGGAGGGTCAAAAGCTGGTCGCTGCGGGCAATAACCCCATGGCCATCAAACGAGGGATCGAGAAGGCCGTCGGCGTTGTTATCTCGGAGTTGTCCAAGTTGTCCAAGCCGACGAGAGAGCAGCGGGAGATTGCTCAGGTAGGCTCTATCTCGGCTAACAACGATGAGACCATCGGCAACATTATTGCAGAGGCGATGAACAAAGTCGGCAAAGAGGGCGTCATCACGGTAGAAGAGGCCAAGAGCATGGACACGACCCTTGAGGTCGTAGAGGGAATGCAGTTCGACCGTGGCTATTTGTCGCCTTACTTTGTCACAGATCCTGAGAAGATGGAGGTCTCCCTCCAGGACCCCTTGATCCTGCTCCACGAAAAGAAGATCAGCGTCATGAAGGATCTTCTGCCCATCCTTGAGCAGGTAGCCAAGATGGGAAAACCTTTCATTATCATTGCCGAGGATGTGGAAGGAGAGGCCCTGGCCACATTGGTGGTGAATAAACTTCGCGGGACCCTTCAGTGTGCTGCCATTAAAGCCCCAGGGTTCGGAGACCGCCGAAAGGCCATGTTGGAGGACCTCGCGATTCTGACGGGTGGCCAGGTCATTTCGGAAGATTTGGGGATCAAGCTGGAGAACATCAGCCTGTCTGATCTGGGCAGTGCCAAGCGGGTCAACATTGATAAGGACAATACCACCATCGTGGATGGTGCTGGCTCCCGGTCTAGCCTAGAGGGCCGAGTGCGCCAGATCAGGACTCAAATTGAGGAAACCACATCTGACTACGATCGCGAGAAACTCCAGGAACGTCTTGCCAAACTCATTGGTGGGGTAGCGGTCATCAACGTGGGTGCAGCCACCGAACCTGAGATGAAAGAAAAGAAGGCTCGTGTGGAGGACGCCCTCAACGCCACCCGCGCTGCCGTGGAAGAGGGCATCGTACCGGGCGGTGGTGTGGCCT
>JASFPF010000225.1:0-3790 GCA_050116135.1 Deltaproteobacteria bacterium
AGATAAAAAAATAATTAAATTTAAGATAGTTACGGAAGAACAATATTGTTCCCATGTTGACGAGCTGTCAGGGAACATCTTTTTTGAGTCAGGTCACATCTCATCCTGACGGCTTCTTGTGCATCCTTCATATGACTGTTCGAACCATATAGCCCTTGTGATGACGTGGACTATTTCATGCTCTCCTTAGTAAGAGTGCTTCCAGGCGCCGGCGGCGGTCTGGTCTTAGGGGGCGGCAGGCAGATGACTGGTCGTGGGTTGCCATGAAGTTTATTGATGAAGCTCTGATTACCATTCAGTCCGGAGATGGGGGTAATGGTTGTGCAAGTTTTCGGCGGGAGAAGTATGTCCCCAAGGGGGGGCCAAACGGCGGTGATGGCGGCAGGGGAGGTCATGTGGTTTTTGAGACCACATCCCGCATCAACACCCTTTATCGCTTCAATTTGAAAAAACATTTCAAGGCCCAAAGAGGGGCCCACGGGCGGGGCAAAAATCAGTCAGGAAAAAATGGCAAGGATTTGGTCATTGAGGTCCCTCCGGGCACCCTGATACGGGACGCGGAGAGCGGGCGGATTATGAAGGATTTTGTCCATAGCGGCGAATCGTTTATTGCGGCCCAGGGGGGGCGGGGCGGCTTGGGAAATCAGCACTTCGCTTCCGCCAGAAGTCGGGCGCCCAGACATGCTCAGAAGGGCGAACCTGGCCAGACTATGGCCTTACAGTTGGAACTCAAGCTGCTGGCCGACGTGGGCATCATTGGGCTGCCCAATGCCGGTAAATCGACCCTGGTTTCAAGGCTCTCATCAGCCCAGCCCAAGATTGCGGATTACCCCTTTACCACTTTGACGCCCGCCCTTGGGGTGGTGGAAACCGACAAGACTGACCCTTTTGTCATCGCGGATATCCCCGGCCTCATTGAAGGGGCGCACTGCGGCGTGGGTCTGGGAATCAAATTCCTCAAACACGTGGAACGGACTCGGTTCTTGATACACCTGATCGATGTTCTCGTCTTGCCACCAGAGGACCTGCTGCGCCCTTACCTGGTCATTAATCGGGAACTTCAGCTGTTTAGTCCGACCCTGGCCCAGGAACCTCAGGTGGTTGTATTGAACAAGATAGACAAACCAGGGGCCCGGGCATTGGCAGGCAAGGCTCGAGAATCCCTGAAAGAGCTCAATCCGGATATCTGGGTCATTTCAGCCCTGACCGGGAAAGGGCTGGAGCCATTAAAGGGGCATCTGGCGGAGCTGATGAAAGATATCCGCCAAGCCGCTGCTTGACGATGTACAGATTTTGATCAGAAAAATATTCTATTTTTTAAAAGTATAAGGATATCAATTGTATCCCCTATCCTTTGTTTAGCGATGAAGGCAACCCAGGAACGCATCCACATCCGCAAA
Organism: Deltaproteobacteria bacterium; assembly: GCA_050116135.1. Taxonomy (GTDB): domain Bacteria; phylum Desulfobacterota; class Desulfobacteria; order Desulfobacterales. The sequence goes on from JASFPF010000225.1 coordinate 1,401, forward strand.
GATCTATTTGACCGTGTCAAGCGGACGGTCATCAAGGTGGGTACGGGCGTACTGACCCATGACCAGGATCTCAGCATGAAAGTCATCAGTCGCCTTGCCCGGGAGATATCCTTTTTGATGGAACAGGGGCGTGAAGTGATCCTGGTCAGTTCCGGAGCCATCGGTTCGGGGATGAAAAGAATGGGCCTCACACAAAAGCCCACGGATATCCCCCGCAAACAGGCGGCCGCGGCCGTGGGACAACCCAGGCTCATGCTGGCCTATGAGAGGGCCTTTGGCCGGTATCACAGAAAAGTGGCCCAAGTCCTGCTCACGCGAGATGATCTCTGCCATCGGACACGTCACTTGAACGCTCGTAACACATTGAATGTTCTACTAGATTGGAAAATTCTGCCCATTGTTAACGAAAATGACACCGTGGTGGTGGATGAGCTGAAATTTGGAGACAATGACAACCTGTCGGCCATGATCACCCACTTGATGGACGCCCAGATCCTCATCAACCTGACCGATATTGACGGCTTATACGACAAGAATCCACAGGCCCACAAAGAGGCCACTCTGTTGCCTCTGGTCTCAAAAATCGACCGGGCCATGGAGCGCGCTGCCTGTGACATTCCCGGGGCCCTGGGCACAGGGGGAATGTGCAGCAAAGTCCAGACGGCCAGGAAGGTAACGACCAGTGGGATCCCTATGGTGATTGCAAGCGGCCTGAAGCCCAATGTCCTGAAAAGCCTGTTTCAAGGCAAGGATGTGGGAACCCTTTTTCTACCCAGAAGACAGAAAATGACGAGCAGAAAATGCTGGATCGCCTTTACCCTCAAAGAGAAGGGTGCTATTAAAGTAGACCGAGGGGCGGCAAGGGCCATCTGCAAACAGGGCAAGAGTTTGTTGCCCATCGGGATCATCGATGTAAAGGGAGATTTCCGTGTGGGAGATATGGTGGGTTGTCTCGACCCGGATGGCGTCCCCTTTGCCAGGGGGTTGGTGAACTACAAGGCCTCTGACATCAAGAAACTCATGGGACTTAAGACCAGCGAAATCGAAAAACGGCTGGGGCATAAACATTACGATGAGGTGGTTCACAGGGACAACTTAGTGATGACTTTAGACGAAACGGAGGAGCCCATATGTCCATAGACATAGAAAAGACTATACGTGAAATGGCCCAAGCTGCAAAAAAGGCTGCCAAGGTCGTTTCCGTTTTGGGCACAAACAAAAAGAATGAGGCCTTGGAGCGTGTTGCTCAAAAGCTCCTTGACGAGGCTGCGGTGATCAAAGAGGAAAACGAAAAGGACCTGGCATATGCAAGAGAAAAGGGACTTTCAGATGCCATGATCGACCGGCTCACGGTCAGTGATACGGTGATAGAGTCCATGGCAAATGGCCTGCGTGATGTGATTGCACTCCCAGACCCCGTGGGCAATGTGACTGGCATGTGGTTGCGCCCTAATGGTCTTCAGGTCGGCCGGGTTCGCGTTCCTTTGGGTGTCATCGCCATGATCTATGAGGCCAGACCCAATGCGACCATTGACGCCGCAGGGCTTTGCTTAAAGGCAGGCAATGCTGTCATCCTGCGTGGTGGTTCAGAGGCCTTGCATTCGAATACGGTTCTGGCCCGTATGATCCAAGAGGCGCTTCGGGAAACCGGCATACCCGAGGGGGCCGCGCAAGTGGTTCCCGTCAGGGATAGAGCGGCCGTCAACGCCCTCTTGGCCCAGGACGATTCTCTGGATCTTGTCATCCCCAGGGGAGGAGAGGGGCTCATCCGATTTGTTGTTGAACACTCCAAGATTCCAGTCCTGAAGCATTTCAAAGGGGTTTGCCACGTCTATGTGGACGCGAACGCAGACCTCGGTATGGCAGAAGAAATCGCTTACAATGCAAAGGTTCAGCGACCAGGGGTGTGCAACGCCATGGAGACCCTCCTGATCCATAAAGCGGAAGCCGAAGCGTTTTTGCCGAAAATGGCCAAGCGCTTCAGGGAGGCCGCTGTGGAGCTTCGAGGTTGCCCTGAGACCTGCAGGCTTGTGCCAGAGGCCAAACCAGTGACAGAGGAAGACTGGCCGGCAGAATATCTGGATCTGATACTTGCCGTCAAGGTCGTCTCCGCCATGGATGAAGCCATAGAGCATATTGCCAAATATGGTTCGGCTCATACGGAGGCGATCGTGACGTCAGACTATGGCCGGGCACGACAGTTCTTGCGCGAAGTGGATGCCTCTGTGGTTCTGGTTAATGCCTCCACGCGATTCAATGACGGTGGTGAACTCGGCTTGGGTGCTGAGATCGGAATCAGCACTTCAAAGCTCCACGCCTATGGGCCCATGGGCCTTGAGGAGTTGACGACCACCAAGTTTGTGGTCTTTGGAGACGGGCAGGTCAGAACA
>JASFPF010000226.1:0-3786 GCA_050116135.1 Deltaproteobacteria bacterium
TTGGGCACTAGCTAGAATTCTATGGCTACCTGGCTGTATACCACGTCTCTGTCATCTCTGCCGTCAATATCGTCATCCTCAAAATCATCGTTGAGATAGGCGAGAGACACGATTACGGACTCGAAAATCTCTTGGTTGAGGGCTATGCCATATCGATCCTCTGGAAAGCCCAGGTGTTCTGATTCATCAGAACAGGCATACTTTAAGGCAATTTCCAGGTTTCTGCCCCAGTTCCAGTTATAACCGACTTCCACATTCCAAACGGCCGGCTCGGCCCCGTCTCCATCGCCGGTGGCCAACTCAGTGGGCTCAAAGTCGTCTGTGGCCGTCATGTATTCCACATCAACAAAGAAATCGGCATACCCTACATGTAAATAGGCATCGAATCCGCCCACATAGTCTTCGACCTCGTCAATCTCCTCTGAAAGACCGTCCGAATCCGCGATGTTAGAAAGGTATGAAACACCAACTAATAGGTCAAATCCCTCCTCATCATCAAATAAATAGTTTGCGTCAAAGCCGTAACTTTCTATGTGGTTGTCTTCTCCGGCTTCATCCACGTCTCCGTTAAACAGATAGCCCGATACAGAAAACCCCTGATGTTCGACGCCGAGGAGCGCAGCCTTCTCAGAAGTCTCTCCCAACACCAGGGTCAGAGGCTGATCGATCAGGGGATCATCTGGGAAGTGCGTGAGCAGAGCCCCAAAAGGGACATACATCTTGCCAGCTGAAAAATAGAGAGGATACGCTTCCGTATTTCCTATGGTGACCCAGGCCTCATCCAGGTCCACGCTAGTTTCGTTATCTTCTCCCTCAAAAGACGTGGGATCTTCGTAAAGGAGCAATGCACCCGCGTTGACCCACTCGTTGACCTCTGCCTCTATCCCTAGTTCCACGGTGGTCAAACAAAGATCGCTGTCGTCTTTGCTGGAACCATCTTGGTACTCAACATCCTGCCATGCAACACCCACTTCAATCAGCCCGCCAATGCGGATGTGTTCCTGAATCCTGGACAAGATTCCGCCCTCGCCCCGCATTTCCTCTTTGAGTTCCTTCTTTATTTCGGCCTTTAGCGTTTCCCGGTTCAATTCCTGGGCGTTCGCCGTCACTACGAGCAATCCGAAAACGAAAATCATCGTTGAAATGATGCAAATCTGTTTCTTCATACTATTTCTCCTTGTTTGCCTCCATTGGAAGCCTCATATGTACCTTTCCTCAGAAGTCCTCAGAGTGGTCGATTCCCTGCGGAAAGCTGCACGGAATCGCCAAATCAGCCTCAGCCATAACCAAAGCTTAATCATGCTAAAACAGTGTTCCTCACTGCTTCATGTCGTGAAATTCTACCCAAAGCACTGCCCCTAGTTCGATGTCCTTGTCCTCGCCCTGGTGTTTCTTCTTCTCGTCCGACGTGTTCAGGGCGGCAAACCCCCACCACCCCGCCTTGGGGGCGGCGTAAGTGAAGACGCCATTGCCGTCCGCCTTAATGGTTTGGGTCACCATGTAATCGCTAGGGGCCGTGGATTTGCCGTCCTTGTTGTAATATTCGACCTCCACCTCGGCGTAGGGCACTGGCTTGCCGTCCAGTTTAACATTCCCCTGGAAAACGTTACCAGCATAGAGCCCGTAAGGTTTGGACAGGGGAACAATCTCGGTCTTGAGTCCGACTTCCTCGTCCCAACCTTCATCATCGCCGAATGCGGTCACGACAGCCTTGGTGTAGTGGATAATGAAGCAGTCCTCGGCTGGCTCCCAGTAGGGCTGAGGCTCCATGTAGAAGACGTAGATCCCAGGTCGCTTGATCTTGTAGTTGGTGGTCCATGTCTGATGTCCCTTCGTCTTGGTGGACTTGAGGGTGTCCAGCAGATCGGTCTCCTTGCCATTGATCACGACGGCAAACTTGGCGGGCTTGACCAGTTCCATGCCCTGGCCCTCAAAAGGGTGCCAAAACATGAGATCCATGGCGACATAGGTGTCTTCTCCCTGCATCACCATCTGGTCCGAGGGAATGACCATCCCGTAATGCGCTGAGGCCGGACATGCCGTCATCAGTGCCCATAACAACGTGAGAACAAAAAATCCCAGTTTCTTCATAATACTTCTCCTTTCTTGAACAAAAAAAGCCACGAAGGTTGCCATCTTCAGATGACATTGTCCTTCGTGGCTTGACTGTTCTGTCTTAAATATTAACCGGTGAAATATAAGGCCAGACGCTTCAGCACCTGATTCTCCATACCTAAAAAATTAAAATACCACAATTATGATCCTTAGGTCAAGGCCTATTCTATGATTTTGCGAGAGGGCAGAAATCAGTCCTCTCTTTCACGGCAGTGAGGTGTAAGGACTAAGTACGCCATGGTTACTGGTGTCCCAAGGCCTTGAGGGCCTCCTGTTCGGTGACGTCCGACCAATATTCGTAGGCATCGGCCACCGCGAAGCTCATACCGGAACGGATGTTGGCGCAGTAGATGCGACTCACGTTTGCCGAAATGCGCCGAACAGTGTGGCTGGGACCTGTGGGTACTGCAACGACCACCTCCGATGACGACGCTTTCAGCAGGGCTTCCACTGCAACTTGCATGGTGAAGCCCGACGCCAGGCCGTCGTCCACCAAAATCGCAGCTCGATCTGAAAGCGATGGCAATGGCCGGTCCCCCCTGAACAATAGGTTGCGTCGGCGAACCTTCTCCTCGGTCTCCAGGATGCCTTCCTTGATTTGTTGGTCCGTTAAACTCAGTCGCCCCACCAGCTCATCATTGAGTCGCGCTGTTCCGTCAAAGGCCACTGCACCGTATCCGACCTCTGTATTCCAAGGCAGCGTAATCTTGCTTACGACGGCTACATCCAAAGGCAACGCCAACAGCTTTGCAATCTGAACCGCTACCGGGAGCCCACCAGCAGGGATGGCCATGACGATCGCACGGACCTGCCCGTATTCTTGCATCATCTGGCCGACGACTTCGCCGCCGTGCTGACGGTCCCGAAAGACTCTTGTTCGGTTACGCAGATCCGTACGCTCAATAATATTCATTCCAGCGTAATTTTCCGAGCAGCCCATCATATTAGCTGGATGTGACGACCCATTGAGTTATGACTTGCCGAGAGGAGCACGAGGTTGTTTGCAGGTCGACAAGCCGTCGAGCTAAGACCTGACCTGTCTCACAAAGAGGGGTCCCCTGTTCGCCACAACATATGCTGCTACGACCTAATCTGGCATTCTTTCTATATTAGCCTTCAGTTGCGCCACTTGCAGCCCGAGGGAAACACACTGTTTGCCTTCCATGCATTGATCCGCTTCATCCGACTCCAGATGTGTCTTGAGTTCGTGCTTTTCTTTCTTCAGGTCCACAATCCATGCCTTTTTTGCCTCATCATATTCAACGTCTACATCAATGCCGCATTCGCCTATGTCGGGGTAAAGCCCCTTGATCTTCTCACACAATTCCTTTTTGTTGTACATCGTCTCGTCCTCCTTTGCTTAGAATCGTTTGGTCAATCCTGCTAGGTCACCCTATCCGAATTCGTCCATAATGTCTTTGAGCATCGCCCGGTCCACGTGTCGCCCCACTAAAGGTCCCTGATTCAAAACCGGGACGTGCTCTTCAAAAGGTGCCCGGTCGTTTCGATAGATGATCCCGATGGGGATCCTATTTCCCCACTCATACGCAACCTTCATGGCCGCTTCCCAGTCGGCAGGATCATATGTTGGGGACAGGGGATCACATCGTTCCTTGTACCAGGCAAATGTGTTGACCTTGTTGAAAGAGACACACGGTTGCAGAATGTCAA
>JASFPF010000227.1:0-3768 GCA_050116135.1 Deltaproteobacteria bacterium
AGCTAGTTACTATTGAACCGATTAAGCGAGCGCATTCCCCGTAGCTTGCTGCGGGGTTAGCGAGCGTATATAAAATCAGTATTATTCCTTACGGTCGAAGATTCCCTGCAGCTTGCTGCAGGGTCTTCAATTGGCCAAGGTGGAGGCCAGGTAATGACAAAACAGAAGGAACCCCACAAGATCCTGATCAACGCGGTAGATCCCGAAGAATGCCGGATTGCCTTGGTAAAAGGGGGCCGCCTGGAAAATTTCAGTATTGAGACGGCTGCCGGGGAACTGACGCGAGGCAACATTTATAAGGCCATCGTCACACGCGTAGAGCCAAGCCTGCAAGCGGCCTTTGTTAATTTCGGGGCGGAAAGAAATGGCTTTTTACAGCAACACGAGATCCACAGCGACTACTATGCCGATAGTCCTACCGCGAAGAAGAGGGCCAGCCGAACTATCCGGGACCTCATCCAGCCCGGCCAGGAACTTCTGGTTCAAGTGACAAAGGACCCCATTTTGAACAAAGGGGCCCTGGTGACCACTTACATATCTTTGCCGGGTCGCTATGCCGTCTTGATGCCCGGTGCAAAAAGCTCTGGCGTTTCTCGCAAGATTGAAGATGAGAAGGAAAGGCAGCGTCTGAAAGGGATTGTGGATTCCATGAAACTTCCAGAAGGCTTTGGAACCATCGTTCGCACAGCGGGGGAGCACCAGAAACAACGCGAGCTTTCCAAAGACGTCCGCTATTTGCTTCGCCTGTGGGGAAACATTAAGAAACAGGGACTGTCCAAGCCTGCCCCGTGCCTCCTTTACAAAGAACGTCACCTTGCCATTCGGGCCATACGAGATCACTTCACAGCAGAGGTTAACGAGATACTCGTGGACAAAAAGGGGGTTTATCGCGATGTGAAGGATTTCATGCGCATCGTTTCTCCCAAGCATACCAAGATCGTCAAACTCTATGGCGATCCCCGGCCTATTTTCACCAAGTATCAGCTCGAGGACCAGATTGCATCCATCTTTTCAAGCCGCGTCACCTTGAAATCTGGCGGTCGGATTGTGATCAACCCCACAGAGGCCTTGGTGGCGATTGACGTAAATTCGGGCAAATTCACCCGGGAAGGCTCCATGGAAAAGACCGCTTTCGCAATCAACATGGAAGCGGCACCGGAAATTGCCAGGCAACTGCGCCTCCGGGACCTGGGCGGTCTGATCGTTATCGACTTTATTGACATGCGGGAGCGCAAACACAATCAGGCGGTGGTTAGAGCCATGCGGGAGCACACCAAGCTGGACAAGGCTCGGATCAGTGTGGGCATGATATCCAAATTCGGGCTCATGGAACTGGCTCGTCAGAGGATCGCTGCCTCCATAGAGTATGGCAGCTTTGTCCCGTGTCCTCACTGCCAAGGCAAAGGTCTTGTTCCGTCAGCCGAGAAGCTGGCCCTTGATTTTTTGAGGAGGCTTCGTTCGGAGATACTCAAGAACGATGTCACCCATGTGAAAGGCGTTGTGCCTCTGAATGTCGCAGACTATCTCCTAAATAGAAAACGAAAGGAGATCCTGGATGTTGAGACAAGCCGGAACCTGACCATCACTATCGAAGGAGATCCCGCGCTGCAGCCGGGTGAAAGTCGCACCATTTGTAATTAGTGAGCCCCGGGCCCAGTCGGCCATGGCTCCTCAAATCTCCTTGACCGCCCTTCTGTTTTTCTGTAAACGCCGTTTCTTTTGTGCTAATGAAATCATAATTCAACCTACCTTCAAAAAAACCTCGAAATCAAGGCGCGTATCATTGTCGACGACACGATCACAAAGAGCCACTGACAAAACACCACGGACGCTACCGAAATAGGTGAGGGAATCACGCCATGACCTGGGATACCTTTGTTAATGTCTTATTGGATATCTTGACCAAACAAACCGGGCTTTTCCATGTACATTACAAGCTGCTAATTATGTGGAGTATTGGGCTGTTTTTCATTTATTTGGCTGTGGGAAAGAAATACGAGCCCCTACTCTTACTGCCCATCGGTTTTGGAATTTTTCTCGTTAACTTTCCCCTGACGCCTCTCATGGGCTTTGATGCCCATGGCAAAAGGGAACTCTTCAACATATTTTACTACTACGGTGTGCAATGGGAGGTCATTCCATGCATCATATTCTTGGGTCTGGGGGCCATGACCGATTTCGGCCCCCTGATTGCCAATCCAAAGACCTTGGTCGTGGGAGCCGGTGCTCAGCTTGGGGTTTTCATCACATTCCTGGGGGTCCTACTCTGTGGATTCACCATGAAAGAGGCCGCATCCGTGGCCATCATTGGCGGCGCCGACGGGCCCACCACCATCTACCTGACGGCCAAACTGGCGCCCAATCTCCTGGGAGCCAATGCCCTTGCTGCTTATTCCTACATGGCCATGGTCCCGCTGATTCAACCCCCGATCATGAGACTTCTCACCACCAAGGAACAGCGGCAGATTGTGATGAAACAACTAAGACCCGTATCCCAGCGTGAAAAGATATTTTTTCCCCTCATCGTGGCAGGGGTCATCGCCCTTCTGGTCCCCGCTGTCACCCCTTTGATGGGGATGTTCATGCTTGGAAACTTCATGCGTGAAAGCGGTGTCGTGGACCGGCTGGCAGGGTCCGCACAGGGCTCCCTTATGAATATTGTCACCATATTCCTGGGGATCTCTGTGGGTGCCACCATGCAGGCTGACAAGTTTCTCACCGCCAAACCACTACTCATCTTTACATTTGGTCTGCTCGACTTCGCTGTTTGTACGGTCGGAGGCATTCTCACGGTCAGGATCATGAACCTTTTTCTCAGGGACAAACTGAATCCCCTCATCGGCTCCGCAGGGGTTTCTGCCGTGCCTATGGCAGCCCGGGTTTCACAAACCGTTGGACAACAGGAAAATCCCAACAACTTTTTGCTCATGCACGCCATCGGTCCGAACCTGGCCGGTGTCATAGGAAGCGCGTCCGCAGCCGGCATGCTCATCGCCATGTTTGGTTGATTCGTGTGGTGGTAAAGCGGTGGGAAAAGCGAAAAAAACAGTCACGAAAACACGAAAACGATTCCTTTCTTGGGGAAGGTCTATCAATCCAGCTTTCTCCCTTTCGTGCCTTCGTGCTTTCGTGGTGATCTTTAAGGGCTCTAAAGAAGTCTGGCTCTGAGAAATCTTGGACGCAAAAGGATATTGCTATGGAAGCTATTGACTGGGGTTATGCTATTTCCACATTGGTGATACGCTTTGTGGGGATATTTGTTGTCCTGGGGATCCTGCAGGTGATCATGCAGATTACCGGCAGAGTCTTCACCCGACTGGAAGCCAAGGAGGTTTCAGGGTCACAAGAGTCCTCTGCCCCCTCAGAGACACTCACCCAAGAAGAAGCGGCCGCGGTGGGCGCGGCTTTGTACTTGCATGAAAAACGATAATGCCCCTCTTCCCTTGTCGTGCGTTTCAGACACCGATATGTGCCCACGCCCATCATGGGACGGAATTGTAGGTGTCATTATGCTACCATGAGTACTATTCCGTCTAGCTGCATTAAAGGGGGATCAGCAGAAACCGCAAAGACTGCGTCCAGTGGTGCATACAAAACATTTGGGAAATAGGTTAAGACAAAACAGGAGAGCCATAAAAATAATGACTCTCCCCCGGGTCCTCACGCCCTTAAAATATTATACCAATCTGAGCCCCAAGCCTCCAGTTACTTAAATCAAAATCGTCGTCTTTAAAATCCTCAGTGATTTGGTACTTCCCGTTGACACCG
>JASFPF010000228.1:0-3763 GCA_050116135.1 Deltaproteobacteria bacterium
AGGTTGGACTAGGCGTAGACTGGTGGGCAACACCCAATGTTACTGTTGGCCTTGAGGGTACCTACGTGGCCGCATTTGGTGATCACGAGTTTGACCTAGTTGATATTCCTGGAGTCGACGTCGGGGATGCTGAGATCGGTCTTGACTATTTTAATATTGGTTTAGGTATTGCGTATCACTTCTAAAACGTTGAGAGAACGCCTTCTCGCCTTTTAATCGGCTTCTTGGGATTTAGAAGCAATTACTAAAGGTAAAACCACATTCGATTATCAACGAATAAGGGCAGGGTCAAAGTTGGCTCTGCCTTATGTTTTTTCTCCACGCTATATATGGCGTGCCTTATGTTGCCCTTCAGCTGAGCGGAGATTTTTGCTCTCTGCTCTGTATTGCAGTCAAGGTATAGCCTGATTGAGTTTCGATATCTGCCTGACGGTGGCTCCAACAGGAGAATTGAGCGGTAAAGATCCCATTGGTCCATCTCGACCCGCTCGGTCTCCGCAAGTCCCGTCCTTTAAAGCGTTGTTTAAGGGGGCCTATGGAAAATAACCGGGGTTCATTTTCATCATGAATGAAAACGGTCGGGGCAAATCGTCTCAGGAGATCTTTCGCCCGTAATCACACAGCTCCCGTAAGGGGCATTGCGGGCACTTTGGCTTGCGGGCCGAGCACAATCGCCTCCCGTGCCAGATGAGCTCATGTGAAAAGTCGATCCAATCCTTCTTGGGAATCAGGGCCATGAGCTCGAATTCGATCTTGACCGGATCTTTTTCCTTCGTGAGACCAATGCGCTGAGACAGGCGTTTGACGTGGGTGTCCACCACGATGCCCGGGATGCCAAAGGCGCTACCCAGAATGACATTGGCTGTTTTTCTGCCGATGCCAGGCAGTTTAATCAGGGCCTCCATGCTGTCTGGCACCTTCCCGCCGTGTTTTTCTACAAGTCCTTGGCAGCAACCCTTAATACTCTTGGCCTTGTTCCGGAAAAATCCCGTAGGGCGAATCATTTCCTCCAGTTCAGCAAGGGGGATATCCGCATAGTCCTTCGCCGTTCGTAGCTTTTTGAAGAGCGTCTTGGTCACCTCGTTGACCCGTACATCCGTGCACTGGGCTGAGAGAATGGTGGCAATGAGCATCTCCAGAGGATTCTGGTGTCGTAAGGCCGTCTTGACATCAGGATAGGTGCTCCTTAAAATCTGTAAGATCTTATGAATGCGTGATTTCGGGATTCTTTGAATCATGGCTTCTACCTCCCAGAAAGATAAGTCAACGAACAAGGCCGGCCGGAAAACAGCCCAGGGCGTGGTTCGCGCCCTGGGTCTGACCTCCGGCGGGCTGGACAGCATCCTTTCTGCCCTGATTCTACAGAATCAAGGCATCCAGGTGGCCTGGATTAATTTTGAAACCCCCTTCTTCAGTTCAGACAAGGCCCGTCTGGCCGCCCGCATGACCGGCATTCCTCTTGCGGTGAAAAACATTACAAATGTCTATGTTGAGATGCTCAAAAATCCCAACTGCGGATACGGCGGAAACATGAACCCCTGCCTGGATTGTCACGCCTTGATGCTTCAGATCGCAGGCTCTATCATGAAACAGGAGAGGTTTGATTTTCTCTTCACCGGTGAGGTCTTGGGTCAGCGCCCCATGTCTCAGACCAAGCCCTCGCTACGCTATGTTGAAAAGAACTCTGGTTTCCCAGGCTACATCCTTCGTCCTTTGAGTGCGAAGCTCCTCGCCCCTACGATCCCTGAACAACTGGGCTTGGTCGACCGTGAGCGCCTGTTAGACATTTCCGGTCGGGGTCGAAAGGACCAGATAAAGCTTGCTGAGGACTTTGGCGTCACCGATTATCCCGCCCCAGCCGGCGGGTGTCTCCTGACGGATGTGGGTTTTTCCAGAAGGCTGAGGGATCTCCTGGACCACCAGGAAGGCTGTCAGGAGCGAGATTTCGAGCTTTTAAAATATGGACGCCATTTTCGCCTGGACGACAAGCACAAGGTGATTGTGGGTCGCACCAAGCAAGATAACAAACGGATCTTAGAACTCTCAGATCCTCACAAGGATATCCGGCTGCGGATGATGGATATGGCGGGGCCAGCGGTCCTGCTCCCGTCCGGTGCCCCTGAGGAGACCGTTTACGAGGCAGCGACCCTTTGCGCAGCCTATAGCAAGACTGCAGATGGCGCCCCAGCCCGTGTCTCTGTCACGGGCCCCCTTGGCTCTGAGATACTCACGGTCCAGGGCGGGTCTCCCGAAACCCACCATCAGTACCTCATCTAAACGGCTCACCCCTGACTTCCCCTGTTCACTTCGTCTTCAATCCAGAATTCCCAGCCGCAGTAATACTCATCCGGATGCTCGTCCGGCGGACAGGCAATACACCGGGTTCTTATTCTTGGATCGATCTCCGTAGCAAAAGTGCTGTACTCCACCAGGCCCACGGATTTGCATGGAAAGTCGGGCAGCCCACGGCGTTTGCGGGCGCTCTGCACCCGGCAGTCGTTCATGTAGAAGCGGAGGCGCCCATTTTTGAGCTCGCTTTGCTGTTTATTCAACACAGCGTAAAGCCGGTATTCGAGGGCGGTTGCCAAGGCCTCCAACCCGCCGCGTTCGGGCAAGCCCAGGAACGCCTTGATCCGCTTTGCCTCAATGGGTGAAAAACGCCGCCATGCTTGGGCATCCAGATCCATGGCATGCTCCAGCCCATGGGCCTGCTCCACAGCCTGAAACCACAGGCCGTCGTGGGCCAGCCAGTTCTTGGCGAAATTCTCAATCAGAAGGATGAGTTTTTCTCTGGTAAGTTCCTCAATGGCCGACATCGTATTCCCCTTCAATATCTTATGTTGCCATAGCTCATTATGGTGATCTCGTATTTTCTCCTTGAAGTCTCTTAACCTCCAACCAGATTTCTTCTACCTGTTTTCTGGTCTCTTCCACAGAAGCTTCATTATTCACGACAAAATCTGCGTATGCCAGTTTCTCGTCAATGGGAAGCTGGGCCCTGAGTATCTGGACTGCTTCCTCTCTAGTGATGCCATCCCGCTCGACCAGCCGTTCTATCTGCTGCGCCTCTGGCACATAAACCACCAGGACCTTGTCAAACATGGACTGTAGGTTCTTCTCGATCAAAAGAGGGACTACCGCCTGGATGATGGCCGCTGGGTCTTTATCCGTGATGTCACTCACCCGTTTGAAAAATGCTTCATAGATGGGCGGATGGGTAATGCCCTCCAGGTGCGTCCTCTTCTCTGTATCTTGAAAGATAATCTTTGAAAGCTTTTTCCGATCCAGAGTGCCATCTTCGTGAAGGATCTGCTTCCCGAAGTAGCCCACAATCTCTTTGAAGGCAGGTTTTCCAGGCTCAACCACCTGTCTTGCGAGGAGATCAAAGTCAATCAAGGGTGCACCAAGCGCTTCCAGCATCTCGGCAACCACTGTCTTCCCGCTGGCAATGCCTCCGGTGACACCCACAAGCAAACAGTTGTCATTTCTCTTCATGGTCTTGCAAAACGGTCCCAGCTTTTCCCAAGTAAAGGCCTTTCGCCTGCCCCCACTGGCAGCTTCAGTCCCATAGAGGTTTCAGTGCGCCACAGATGCGCCCGTTTTGTTTAGTAATATTAGAGTATTAGATCCAGTCAAAGTGTCACAGTCTCTTCGTCTAGTCAAGCCCTAAAAGGTCAGAGCCCGTTTGTACTTGACGGCCTTGAGCGTCCGCCAGACGGCTCGCCAGCCTGTCAGAATCGTAGACGAAATAGTGCATGCGTGG
>JASFPF010000229.1:0-3761 GCA_050116135.1 Deltaproteobacteria bacterium
GGCAATGACAAGAATCCAAATCATTTCATTCCTTTCTCAGTCTGCCCGACCAACGATCCTGTTCATATGCAACCCAGGTGACATCCAATAACATAATGACGAATCTTGAACCAGACAAACCATGTCCCGCCCCCTCAAGTTTGCCTTGTCTACTCAGTTCAGCGGTTTCACGTTTCCTGACCTCTGACGCCTTTTGGGAGTCCCGTGTAGCGATTTTCCTTGATTCGTATTATAATAATACTGCTTGAAAACGGCCATCACCATCTTGAGCAAGGAGGGTGCATGATGTCCATGGTCAGGGTCCATGTCGTGATCCGCGGGAGGGTTCAGGGCGTATACTTTCGAGCACATACCCGGGATGAGGCAAAGGCCCATAATGTGACGGGATGGGTCAAAAACAGAAGCGATGGAGGCGTTGAGGCCGTTTTTGAAGGATCCTCGGAAGATGTGAAAAAGGTAATTGCTTGGTGTCATCAGGGGCCGGCGTGGGCCCGCGTCACGGATGTTCATGCTGATTGGCAGGACTATACGGGCGAATTTAAAAATTTCTTCATCAATTACAGGGATTGATTGACACACCGTCGACCCATGGGAAAAGCGCCATACCCCTTGGGTCACCTAGGGTTGTGTCCCAGAAACAAGTTGAAAAAGTGACAATCATGCAGTGGCCGTCGTCCAAAGCCCTTTTGAGGGCGACATTGAGCATTTTGGGAGCCCCCCTTTTTTCCCCTGTTGTTCCATATAGAGGTCTCTCATATCCATGGACCTGGGGTCCAGGTTGGTCAAACCCTTTTCCTCAGCCCATCTCATGGCCTCCAAGTATTCTTCCACGTCTATCCTGCGCCAGATTTTTGGGTATTCGAAGGCCTTGTAGGCGACGCGATATTGGTGCATGATGTTGACGTAGGTCGATTTTGGCAGGTTCTCAGCCACCCATCGGACGAAGGTCTCTGTTCCGGCGACCCGGTTGGGCATCACCAGGTGTCTGATCATCACGCCTCGAATAGCTATCCCTTGGCTGTTAACGGCATGCACCCCGACTTGTCGGTGCATTTCCATGATGGCTTGCTTTGCCACATCAGGGTAGTCTGACGCCCCGCCCAAGTATTTCCCTGCATGTTCTGCATCCATGAATTTCATGTCCGGCAGGTATATGTCCACGACGCCGTCGAGCATCTTCACGATTTCAAGGCCCTCATAGCCACTGGTGTTATAGACCAAGGGGAGACGAAGCCCCTTCTTAAAAGCCAGTCTCGTGGCATTCAGGATATTCGGCATGACGTGCGTCGGTGTGACCAGGTTGATATTATGGCAGCCGATTTTTTGGAGATGGAGCATCATCTCGGCCAGGTCCTCATCTCGGACTTCATGGCCATGTCCCATATGGGCGATGGGCCAGTTTTGACAAAATACACAGCGAAGATTGCAGTTAGAAAAGAAGATGGTGCCTGAGCCTTTCCTCCCCGTCAGAGATATCTCCTCACCAAAATGAGGGTGTGAAGCATAGACCATGCATTTGGCTGGCGCGCGGCAAAACCCTTGTTCGCCCTTTAGCCGATTCACGCCGCATCGCCGGGGACAAAGCTCGCATCGCTCGAAGATCTCATAGGCCTGGGCGACCCGGGCAGCCAGTTTGCCCACTTGCTCCAGTTTCCCGTAGGCAGGACACCACGGCTCTTTGGTTTCCTTGGCAGCACAAAGAAACCGGTGGGAGAAGAACACCGAGCCGCCCAAGACGATTGAGTTTTTTATGAAGTCTCGCCGCGTTATCTCCATGAGGTGAACCCTCTATTGAAGACCCTGCAGCAAGCTGCAGGGAATCTTCGACCGTTCGGTTCAACAGGTCACAAACCCCCCTAAGGCCCTCCTAATACCAAAGAGCGAGACGAGGTTATGCAACGGTCTCCACCTAGCTCTATGTCCTTGAAGAAGGGTTAAGGCAAGATCACAGAAGCATGGAACTCACGAATGCTTTTGACTTCTAATATAGACAATACAAGGGAAAAGAGCAAGGAAGGTCACGACCTGTGTGAAAAAGGCCCGAAAGAGAAGCCACTGATACAACACAAATGATGCTTTTAGACACGCAAAAGGTCGAAGGAGAGAAGAAAGTTTTCAGCATCATGCTTATCAACGGCTGTCTCCTTTCCCCCTACAATGACCGCCAACTGATACAACCGTACGCCCACCAAGAACATTCTGCTGCGTCCTGTGAAGCGCCTATTCTCCATGGTGCCTACAAAAGAAAACTCCCTGCCAGGATAGGACCCCAATAGAATCCTCGTCTCATCAGTCAGCCTTCCATTGTAACTTGCCACCACGCCATCCCGGGCGGTATCCAAACTCTGTTCGAGATTGATCATTTCCACGCTGTGTACAGGTATGTCTGCATAGGCGACCATGTATGCCGTGCGACAATCGTCGTCTACAAAGAACATCTGTTGCTCCATCTGTCCCATTGGGGTGTCGTGCGTCTGAACTTCGTGGTGGGGTTTGCCAGGAAAGGACACGGTAAAATTGCCGTGTATACAATTGAACTCCTGCCAAGCCTTTTGTTTATTTCCAGCATCAAAAGAAGATGGCACAAAGGGTTCCAATGCACCTAGAGTCAGTAAGCTGCCGCAACATATCATGACCACAATGTTACTTATGGAAAACTTACCATTTCGATCTGCCCCGGGGGCTGCTTTTGCATTGATATCGTTTACTAATCCTTGCACCGGCAGTAAAGGTAGAAAGGATAGTGAAGATATCAGCCACAAAGGATCAGGCAACCGCCATGTGGAGCATAATGCTATATAACCAAGCGTGAGCCATCCGGGATTTATATCCGATTGACGGCGATGTGAAGGGACAGAACTTTGAACAGACTTGAACAAGGAATGACAAAAGAAGATGGCAAACATGGCCCGCCAGAACGGACGTATCTTCTTGCCGGTTCTTTCTTTGATGAGTTCCCAGTTCTTGTAGAACCAATAAACCTCGTAAATGCCAAAGGTAAATAGTGACATCAAGATCAATTTCGTTTTAGAGACAGCGAAATAGAGCGGAGATGCTGTCGTCGTCGGGATTTGGACTGGCGTTGTCGGCGCTTGGACCGCCTCTTCCTGCCTTGCTGAATACTTGTTGATAATGATGCCACATTGCCTGCATTCTTCAGCTTCCTCTTGCTCATATCCGCATTTTGGACAAGTCATCCTCCGCCGTGGACTTGGCCCTGACGGTTTTTTCTTGTGTGACTCAGGGGAGCTTTGCATGCTCAGACCACTTTCAGCTTCTTCAACCTTGCAGATGGCTCCTGCTGTCTCAAAGGCCATCTTATATCTCATGGCCGACTCATAAGTGATGTTGTCTTTGACGACCACTTGTCTGCCCGTGAAAAACTGGTCGACTTTGTTGTCTGCTAGTTTGAAAATGCTCTTCAAGTTTCTTTTGACCTCTTTCGTGTGGCGGCCTTCTGCCATTTTTCCGCGAAAAAGTATCCTGTAACGTTTCTCGGACATCACTCACTCCTTAAGGCTTTCCTGTCATGATATTGCCTTTATCTCAGCCGAACTTTGCACAGCCAATCCGTTTGCCTTGCTTTCCGCATTTGTGTCATTTCGCCACAACTTGACGATGGCTCTTTCATGCTTATCGGTAACTAATTAGAAAACTTGACAAAATCTAATCACAGGAGCCGTGTTTGTTCAGTTTTCCTAAGAAGGAGCAAAGACAGACTTCCCAGAAGGGACAACCAGGCAAAACGAGGCTTCAGAGGG
>JASFPF010000230.1:0-3753 GCA_050116135.1 Deltaproteobacteria bacterium
GTCACGACGAGAAGAACAGCGTTGTGCAAATTGTGAGTTCTGGAGACAACGCAAGGGGATGCCGAGCAACGGTTTCTGTCAGAAAAATGCGCCATTTCCTGAAGTCCATTCTCCTCGAACAACTTTGTTTGTGACGTGGCCGATCACCCTGCAGGATGACTGGTGCGGGGAGTTTCAGGAACGAGGAGAGAGCGGGACTGGCACAAGACAGAAATGGTAGCAAGAATGCCCATGATTCTCCGACCCTAATACGCGGTTACCCATCAGAATGGAAAGGCAAGGTGAGGGCAACCCAAACCATTGAAGGGCATATTGAGGCCCTGACCAGGATCAGCAAGGCGATCACCTCTGATCGGTATATTGAGGACATCCTCCGGCTGGTGGTGACGGTGACGGCAGAGACCATGCGCTCTAAGATATGCTCCCTTTGGCTCTTTGATGGCAACGACAATGCCTTTAAGCTGCGCGCCACCCAGAGTCTGAGCGAAGACTATCTCAGGGAACGCTCGTTGAAGATGGGCGAGGGGATTGTGGGGCAGGTCGCCCTGACCCGTAAACCCAGGGCCGTGATGAACGTTCTGGAAGAACCGGATTACAAAGAAAAAGAGCTGGCCGGAAAGGAGGGACTTGTTTCTATGCTGAGTGTGCCCATGGTGGTGAAGGACAAGGTGGTTGGGGTCATTAACTGTTACACATCGTCTCCCCATGAATTTTCGGATACTGAAAGGAATGTCCTCATCACCGTGGCCAATGAGGCGGCTGTGGCCATCGAGAACACGGAACTGATGGTCAAGAGCAAAGTGATTCAGGAGGAATTGGAATCAAGAAAGCTGGTGGAGCGGGCCAAAGACATTCTAATGACACGCCGGGGTCTATCCGGGGCAGACGCCTATCGGTGGATTCAAAGGCGCAGTATGGATACACGAAAGTCCATGAGAGAAATATCCGAAGCCATTGTGTTGACCGAAGAGATTTAGGACTTGATAATACCGTTGACAGGCTTGTCTTTTTTTATTATTTTCTTCTAAGTTTGGGAGGTACAATGTGGTATTGCCCAAACGACGACACTGGCGTCCAACTATCTTATCAGGATAGTTGGACTTTTTTTGTCAAAAAGAGAGAGAAGGAGGACTCTGTCATGTCATTTAGTAAACCAAATCGCAGCGCTGCCACCGTAACCACAACCCGCGTCGAACCGGCACCCATCTCTGGAATCTGCGTGACTTGCCTAGACGGGTGTGAGGGACCCTGTGAGATCGGACGCTCCGCCTTAAAGGGGCGGGAGATGATTTATCCCCAACCCTTCGGAAAAATTACCGCAGGTGCTGATAAGGATTATCCTGTAGATTTTTCCCACTTTAATATTCAAGGGACCTGCGTGGGTGCCGTAGGCATAGAAGCCGACCCGGATGTAGCCACTTTCCCGGCCGTCGATTGTACGACATCTCTTGGGGCAGACGGCAGTATCAAGCTTGACTTTCCTGTATTCACGGGTGCCGTCGGATCCACTGAGATTGCCCGGATCAACTGGGAAGATATGGCTGTTGGTGCTGCCATCTCCGGCGTCATCGTTGTCGCTGGTGAAAATATCTGCGGCATGGATCCACAGGCAGAATTCAAGAACGGAAAGATTGCAAAATCGCCTGAAATGGAACGTCGCCTTAATGCTTACAAACAGTGGTATGACGGCAAAGGCGGTGTGATCGTTCAGGCCAATGTGGAAGATACAAAGCTTGGTGTTCCCGAGTACGTGATAGAGAAGCTCGGCGTGGAGATTTTCGAGCTCAAGTGGGGCCAAGGTGCCAAAGATATCGGTGGTGAGGTGAAACTGCCCAGCCTGGAGAGAGCGCTCCAGCTCAAAGAGCGCGGCTACATTGTCTTGCCTGATCCCACTAATCCCGCGGCCCAGGAGGCCTTCAAGGCGGGTGGTATCTCTGAGTTTGAAAGGCACTCAAGACTGGGAATGGTGGACGAGGAGGCTTTCCACAAGTCCGTGGAACAGCTCCGCAGTGTAGGGGCAAAGTATGTCACCCTCAAGACCGGGGCCTATCGTCCGGCTGACCTCGCCCGTGCCATCAAATATTCCTCTGATGCAAAGATAGATCTGTTGACCATAGACGGTGCCGGGGGCGGGACGGGCATGAGCCCATGGCGGATGATGAATGAATGGGGTATCCCGACGGTTCAGCTGGAATGCCTCACATACCAGATGTGCGAACGCCTCAACGCAAAGGGTGCCTATATTCCTCCCATTGCTATGGCAGGCGGGCTTTCCTTAGAGGATCATATATTTAAAGCCCTCGCACTCGCCGCACCGTACGTGAAGGCTATCTGTCTGGGACGGGCCATTATGACGGCGGCCATGGTGGGAAAGACCCATGGCAAAATGATGACTGAGAAAATGGAGCTGGAAGGTGAGGATGTTGAGACAGGATATTTGAAGCTCTTTGCAGTCGGCGCTGAGTTAAAGGAACGATTTGGGAAAGATTTTGCCAAGCTTCCGCCTGGGGCTATTGGGATGTATTCCTACATTGATCGCTTGCGCCAGGGACTTCAGCAGCTTATGGCCGGAGAAAGAAAATTTGCCATTAAGTACATTGAGCGAAACGATCTGGTTGCCCTGACCAGAGATGCTGCAGAGATATCCGGCATACCTTATGTCATGGAATCGGATCAAGCAGAGATCGACAAGATTTTGGGATAATCTACCCTTTGTTTGCGGCCTTTTGCTGATTGCCCATTAGTACTTTGAGGGGTCACCCAACAGAATCTACACTCCAGAGAGTTGAAAGGAGAGAAAGATGCTCAACGTGATTTGTAGACACAATTGCAAGGATTGCTATGCTATGAGGGTCTGTGCTGTGCATGCCATAAAAGACCAACAGGGCTCGATTTATGTGGAGACCGATGATTGCATCGGCTGTGGCTGTTGCAAAACTATTTGTGTCGAGTACGGTTATAAGGCTCTTGAAGACAAGACGCCAGAGTGGCTGAAAGGAGCCGCCTAATGAGTCGTCGGATCAGGTCTCGGTTCTTTTGGGGCCTGGTTGCAATACAATGACGCGAAATTGAGCTATGGATGGCTGGAATGGTCGGTGCCTTCGAGTAAACCTCTCTGAAGGCAAACACACAATTGAAGAGATTGACCAGGGATTGCTCGACAAGTTTCTGGGCGGCCGCGGTCTTGGTGTGAAGGTCTATTCCGATGAGGTAGACCCTAAGACGGATTCCCTTGGACCGGAAAACAAATTGATTTTTGTTTCTGGCCCGCTGGTTGGCACGGGTGCCGTGACCGGCGCTTCCTGCAATGTTGTCACGAAGAGCGCCCTTTCGGGGACCATCGCGTGCGCCAAAATGCGGGGACACTTCGGGGCAGAACTGAAGTTCGCCGGCTTCGACATGATCATTGTTGAAGGGAAGGCGGAATCCCCGGTTGTTCTTTCCATTGTCGACGACAAGATTAGTATTCAACCCGGCCTTGAGTTTTGGGGCAGAACCACGTCGGAGACAGAGGCACTGTTTAAAAAGAATCTCACCGACAAATGGGCGGCTCGGGAAACATATCTGGTATCCATCGGCCCGGCTGGGGAGAACTTAGTTCCTTTGTCAAACATTATTAACGACGGCTTCTTGTCAGTGGGGGGGGCCGGCATTGGCGCGGTCATGGGTTCCAAGAACCTTAAGGCCATTGCCGTAAAAGGCAACCATTCTGTCTCTATTTCAGACAGCGAGCGGTTCGTGCGTGTGGTCACG
>JASFPF010000231.1:0-3715 GCA_050116135.1 Deltaproteobacteria bacterium
CATTACTATTCTATTGATTTTGAACGCGACAACCCAGCTCTTCAACGCGTTGTTCAGCAAGAAGACGACAGACGCATGGAAGGATTCTATGGCAGAGCATATGAGATGCTCAACACAGCAGGATTTCAGAAGAGCCAAATCCAGGTCAAGACAAACACTAAGAGTCATGACGTTTCCACAGCGATTCTTGACGAAGCAAGAGCTGGGAAATACAGCACCATCGTGATCGGGCGACGTGGTGAAAGAGAGGCTGTATTCACGGGACGCATTGCCATGCGACTGGTCCAAAAGATTCCTAATCCAGCTCTTTGGGTGGTTGCATAAGATAGACATAGCCATCAGAAACGATGGCAAGTGTGCGTACGAGAATCAACCCATGGTTCAACAGACATACAGCCATATTAACACTACTCGGCGATCTCAGGTGAATGTAGTCGTGAATTCAGTAATGAAGGCGTTAAGATGTTATCAAGGTGTAAGCCCCAGCGGGTTCGCTTGGCCATGATCCTTAAGGCAAGACAAGGCTCCCCATCGTCAAAGGGGAAAAAAATGAAAAAACGGATTCATGTGTTTGTTGTCCTTCTGGCAGCGAGCCTAGTGACGTATTTTTGTAATGTGGGGTTTCCGACGGCCGATACTGTTTCTGGAAACAAGGAAGAACAGGCAGTCTATGTAGGTTGGGAGAAATGCAAGACCTGTCATGCTTCACTTGTAGAAGCATATCGCGGATTCAAGCGCTCCAGGAACTTCCGGATATTGGAGATGCGAGGGAGAGAACACGATCAACAATGTCTTCCCTGCCATACGACTGGATATGGTGAGCCCGGTGGCTTTGTAAGCATAGACAAGACACCCCATCTGACCAATGTCCAATGTGAGGTATGCCACGGCCCGGCAAGCCTCCATATAAAAGCGACAACGAGGACCAAGAAAAAGGAAACGTTAGAGATTCCACGAAATATTTGTACTCAATGCCACACGCAACATGGACACAGGGAGTTGTGAAGCCATGAGCTGGGCGCCCTTTTACAGCCTGAGGTCCAAATTAATACTAGCAATAGCCCTGGTTCTGATTGTGACAATGGGCGTCTATGCCTACGTGGATATCACCTATCATGAGAAGGCCTTTTTAAATGAGCAGAAGAAAAAGGCTCTTGATATTAGCGATACGGTGATGAAAAGCATAGAATATCCCATGCTTGACGGCGAAATGGGAGATGTTCAGGAAATTCTTGAAAGGGTGAACGCATTAAGGGACTTAGATGTGGCCCATCTGTGTGATCTGGACGGCCTGATCAAGTACAGTGGTAAGCGAAAAGCAATTGGCAGGGTGACCCGATCAGAGATTACCAAGGAGGCCTTGCGAACTCGATCATTGGTTAAAGGACTGGAGGCTCGGGAAAACGAAGATATATTTCGGTATGCCATGCCGGTAGTCAATGAGAAAACCTGCCACAAGTGTCACGGAATGGAGAAAAGGATTCTGGGGGTCCTAACTGTGGGGTTCGTCTGGGAACCCATAAGCCAAAAGATCAGGCAGTATCGAAACAAGATGGTCGCGGAGTTTTTGATCTGTCTGGCATTTATTATTGCGTTCATCATAGGCCTCCTGCACCGATTGCTCATTGTGCCTCTGGAAACGCTGACCAAGGCTGCAAGAGCCATAGCCAAGGGAGACGTGACAGAGGAAATACCGGCCAGCAGATCAAAGGATGAAGTCGGTGAGTTGACTGAGGCATTTCGAGAGATGCAACAAAGCCTTCGTCAGTGCTACTACAAGCCCATCATGCCCAATGAAGAATGAACCAACATAAAGGCGGACCAGGGTGCTCATATGTCATTTTGGGTCAGATTACGAACAGAAATGGCAGGGAACTTAAAATCAAAAGTCATTCTCGGGGTATGCGTAACTCTCGTTACTGTCATGGGTGTATTTGCCTGTTGGGACATGATTGGCCGTGTAAAATTTCATCTGTCCAGGGAGGAGACCAAGGCATTCGGGTTTAGCAAGATGGTCAGGAAAAGCATCGAATACCCCATGCTTGATGGCGAAATGGAAGTCGTTCAGGCTACCCTGGAAAGCCTTTCTTCAATGACGGATCTGGCGTTTGTGAATCTTCATGATCCAATGCAGGTCATCAGGTACAGCGGCAATCCGGACAACATAGGTATGATTGCGGAGTCTGAGGTTCCCAAAGCGGCCTTCCACACACAGACAACGGTGAAAGAGCTTCAGGAACACGATGGGAAACAGATCCTCCATTATGCCGTACCGGTTTTAAATGAAAGAGCATGCTTTAAGTGTCACGGAAGAGAGAAAGAAGTCTTAGGCCTACTGAGCGTAGGGATTCCGTGGGGTCCTGTGGAAACCAGGATAGCTTCACTTCGGAATCGACAGATCCTTTTGGGTATCGTGTCTATCTCAATCGTCGCTTTTTTCCTCATAAAATGGGTATCTCGATCTGTTACTCGGCCGATTCTACAACTCACACGACTAGCCAATCAGGTCAGCCGTGGAAACCTGGATGCCACAGTTGATTTTGGGAGGGCTGTGAAATGTTGGGAGATCCTCAACTGTGAAAAAACCGGCTGTCCTGCTTACGGGAAGGATGAGGCCTTCTGCTGGTACATTGACGGCACACTGTTCACGGGGGGGGCCAGGGGAAAGTTTCCAGAAAAGATTGAACAGTGCCGAAGATGTGAGGTTTACAAGCTGCATGGTTCAGACGAGTTTATCCAGCTGGCGGATGCCTTCTCCCATATGACCGGCAATCTAAAGGCCTATAGCGAAAAGCTCAGGAGAACCTATGACTTCCAGAAAAATCTCATAAAAGGCTCTATCGACGGTATTGTAGCGACAGATAACGCAGGAAACATAGTGATATTCAACGAAGGGGCTGAAAAAATTTTTGGGTATACCAGCGAGGAAGTCATCCGCAAGATGGACGTCTTCGACCTGTATCCTGCTGGTCGTGCAAAAAGAATCGAAGAGACTCTCTATGGGCATGGCTATGGCGGACCAGGCAAGTTGGCGGACTATGAAACCAAAATCCTGAACAAGGACGGGAAAGAAATACCCGTCTGGCTCTCAGCAAGCATCATATATGAGGACGAAGAAGCTGTTGGCGTCGTCGGTTTCTTTCGGGATTTAAGTGAGAGAAAGAAACTAGAAAAGAAAGTACTGGAGTCGGAAAGATTGGCAACGATTGGCCAAGGCGTATCCTATATTTCCCATGAAATCAAGAATCCACTCATGCTGATTGGCGGTTTTGCTCAACAGGTGCTGCGTAAGATAAGTCAAAATGGAAAAAACAAGGAGAAACTCGAAATCATCATCAAAGAAGTTGCGAGACTGGAAGAATTCCTTTCAGAGGTTACGGATATCACAAAGCCCTCGCAACCAAAGATGATCATGGTTAGTCTCAATAGTCTGGTAGACGAAGTCTCAGCCTTTTTGAACGAAGAGCTCAAGATGCGCCACGTTGCTCTTGACACGTCCCTTGACCCTCAGATTCCCGAGATATCTATCGATCCAAAACAGATGAGGCAGGTGCTCATCAATGTCATGAAGAACGCCATGGAGGCCATGCCAGAAGGTGGACATCTATCCGTGACGACCCAGTTGCTAGAGAATCATGTAGAACTTCGCATCCTTGACACAGGAAAAGGAATTACGCCAGAAGACCTGAAGACTGTTTTTGATCCCTTCGTCACA
>JASFPF010000232.1:0-3704 GCA_050116135.1 Deltaproteobacteria bacterium
GGCGGCTATGGCGACAGCGACCGCACCGCCAATGGCGTCATCGTCGATCCAGGGGGCCTGGCCGCAGCTGCCAGTGTGGATCTTGGCACGATTGCAGATTCTCATTCAGAAAGCAGCAGTGGAGGTGGAGGCTGTTTCATTGAAACGGCAACATGCTATTCCAGGTCATGTGCAAAGCCCTTTGACCTCCATACGCCCTGCAGGCCTGCAGTCCGCCTCATCATTGCTCCCTTGGTTCACATTAACTACGTCCTCGTTAATGCATTCGGACCCACAGGAACCGTGGCCGGACTTCTCCTGGCCGGCTTCGTTCTGACTTGTTTGTTGCAGATGCGAGGCAGGTTGCTCTCGCAGGGGGTGAGAAAAAACCAGTCTCTAAAAAGACATCCGGCACAAGCTTAGCTTCAAAGCCTGTTCTGACAGCAAGAGGATAGGTCTGCAACTCTTGGCCTCGGTCAATGACCCCGCCCCAAAAACGGGGTCATTGACCTTTTTTTTTACTTTGCAAACCCTAGGCTTTTCTCATGTAGGTCTCATAGCTTGCCCGATAGATATCGGTGAGGGTCAAAAACGCAGTGATAACCAGGGGACCATATATGATTCCCAGAATACCGAAAACCTTCAGGCCCCCTAAAATGGAAAGAAAGACCAAAAGCGTGTGCATTCTCACCTTGTTTCCCACAAGTTTCGGCTTGACCACATATTCTATGACAGAGGAAACCACCAGATAAAAAATAATAAAGAAGATACCTGCCGCTATCCTACCCTTCAAGAAGAGATAGACAGCGGCGGGGATAAATACGACGGCGATGCCCACAATGGGGAAAAAAGCCAGAATGGCCATGATAAAGCCCCATAAGAAGGGAGAACGCAGACCGAAAACAGCAAAAACAAGCCCGCCGAGAAATCCTTGAATGAGCCCAGATATGCCGTTTACCACGAGAACCACCGATGCCATGGCATGGAATTTACCCATGAGTTCTCTATCCTGATCGTCAGGAAGTGGAGAAAGTTCCACGAGGAAAGCGATGAGTTTTTTGCCATCGATGAACAAGAAGAAGATGACCAAGAGCATCAGTGCAAAGTTGACCACAAACTGCAACACATTTGAGGCGGCAGCGCTCACTTGCTCATAGAGGAAAAGTCCAACAGATCGGCCAAGTTCAGACAGACCCTGATTGAGGTGATTAGCACCGAGTCTGATGTCGAAGTTCGCAAGAAAGCCTTCGATGTGTTCCATAATCCGGCTGCTCTGGAAAAGCCCCTTAAGGTCTTGGCTTATGGCAGTGCTGGTACCCATGACATATAGGCTGTAAGCCTCCTTCGAGAGGACCCCTACCAAGAACACGAGCGGCACAAAGACGACCAAGAATATGATCACACACGTGATCAGAGAAGCTAGGGCTGGTCTTGTTTTCTGCAAAAAAAAGCTGTAGATAGGATAAAAAATCCCTGTCAGCACGAAGGCAAGGACCAAAATGGAGACAAAGGGCCACAGGAGTTTGCCTACAAAGAAAATAGTAATGAGGAATATGACAAGAAAGTACCTGAATATCATCTGGGTCGACGGTTCTTCAGGCCCTTTATAATCCTCCTTCTCGTTCATGTTAAGACTCGCTCCTCACTTTTCCTAGAAATCAATACCACAAGCCTTCCTATTTTGGCCCATTCCTATCAAGGCCCCATGCCAAAAGACTCGTCACAAGCAAAGCCAAGATCCCTGCAAGGGCTACATCATGCTGGGGGCTCTTGCCCTTAGTCAAGCTGAGCGTGGGAACGAATATCAGCACCCAGCAGGCGATGTGCCATGGCCTGACAAGACTCGCAATAAATTTGCCCACGAGCTTTTCCCAATTTCTGTCCAGATTCCCTCTTTGGATCTCCCGAATCATCTCCTTTACCTCAAGATCTGTATGAATGGAATATCCCTTGTCTTCCTCAAAACGGTGGTCGTAGTTTTCGGTTCTCTGCACGGACCCATCGACCGTCCAATATACCCATTTGCCATCCCTTTTTCCCATGACCCATTTGCTTTCAAGGGCCTTTTGTCCGTTTCCATGCCAGTCTGTCCATAGACCGTGCATCCTGTCGTGGAGAAATTCCCCCTCGCTAATTTTTGTCCCATTTTCTGCCCGCTTGGTCCAGGTGGCTGTCTTCTTTCCCCTGTAATACTCTCCTTCCAATTGTTTCTGCCCGCCCACATACCAGAACACCCATTTCCCATGGCGCTTGCCCTCAAGCAGGTGGCCCTCGGCGTACTTGGCCCTTGCCCGCCAGAAATACAGCCCCTTGGGCCAGTACAATGTGGTTTTCTTAGGCTGCGGCATGGAAAGCCTCAATGAAACTCCAGTTCGATCCTACCCACATTGCCCATGGCCAAATTTCCCAGGGATCTATACTTGGGCGGTATGGACTTTCTTGATTCCCATATCTGACGTTGAGGATCAAACTCAAAATACCACGACGAAGTATACCTAAATGTGGGAATGCCCGGTATCTTGTAGCGGACCGCCAATTTCATATAGCAGGGGTCCTTTTGTGCGATTTCCTCAGAAGGTGTTGGGATACTAGGAAGCTGCAACCTGACAGGGGTTGCCGTCGCTTCGACCTGCTGGCAAATGGCAGGCATATTGTGCAATAAAGCCACCTGACCGCCCCAATACCAGAAGCCGTCTACCCTATAAATGAGCGCATCCATGCCGCCCTGATTCTTGACATCAAGCCCCCATGGCTCCGGCAACAAGACGATGACAGGCCGAACCACGCCGAAATACCCCACCACTGTGAGCACAAGGACCAGGACGCAGCCAATCATGATCGCCCACTTCTTGCTGAACCTCAATTCTTTTTTGGTTAAACCGCTAGCATCTCTACTCATAACAATCTCAAAGATTTGTGAAACTAAGGAGACAAAGAGTCGCTCATCATGTCATTGAAGACCCTGCAGCAAGCTGCAGGGAATCTTCGACCGTGTGGTGTTTAAGCTCCATGGGCCTTTGTGGCGACCAGAATATAGAGCTTTGCCTCGTCAACAAATTTCTGAATCTTGAATCGATAAGGCTTAAGCAGCCTCTCAGCTTCCCGTTGTTCTGGGAAGTCATCTAAAGGAAAAGGTGATTTTTCCTTCAACGCATCAATGAAGGATTTTCCCATAGGATGGCTGATGACCATGCGTCCCCCGGTCTTCATCATCCGGCTGATATTGGCGAAGCTGCCCGGTTTATCCACAATATTGGGATAGCAGGCATTCATGAATACGACATCTACGCTGCCCTCTGGCAAGGTCAGGTCACGGAGGTCTGCCGCAATGGCATGGGCATAGGGGTAATGTCCTTTCAAACGGGCCAGCATGACCTCAGAAAGATCACAGGCAAAGATGTTCTCTGGTTCATAGACTCGAATCAGGGGAAGCAATATCCCCGTGCCTGAACCCACATCTAAGACCCAGTCGCCCTTCCTGATGCCCGCAGCTGCGACTATTTGTTCTAAACGCTCAGGAACGCCCTCTGGCAAAGGGGGATCAAAGACATGGATAAGGCCGCCGAAAAAAACTCGCTGGGCCTGGTTGATCCTCTGGATTTCTTCCTCAGTCAGCTCTTTGCCAAAATCCATGGTCGAGGCAACTCCAAACTCGCCAAGTAGAATGCACCAATCATGGCAAGGTCAAACATTATAGCCCCTATAAATAAACGAATAACTATTTA
>JASFPF010000233.1:0-3687 GCA_050116135.1 Deltaproteobacteria bacterium
CCGCGAGGCTGATGCCTTTGGCATCAAGGGGCCTGTCTCCATATTGAATGAGGCCGATCGAAGGGATCTTGTTCGGATGGCCATCCAGCAGGCAGGAGGCAACCTTTCCGCGTTTAAGGGGAGCTCGGATACGATTCTAAATCTTGTTTCTTTGGCTAAAGAGCGCATGCTTTCCCCGGAAGACGACCTGACGCCGGCGGTGCGCGAGTCTTGGTCGAGTCAGTTTCCAACCATATACAAGACCTACCAGCAACTCCTTGCAAAACACCAACTCCTTGATTTCGATGACCTCATCTTTAAGACCGTCAAGCTCTTTGAGGCTCACGGGGATGTCAGGAAAAGATACCAGCAAGCTTTCCCCTTCATATCGGTCGATGAGTATCAGGACATCAACGATGCCCAATACCGGCTCATTCGACAGCTGGCGCCCCCAGCCTGGGACATCTGTGTAATCGGCGACCCGAATCAAGCCATTTATGGGTTCAGGGGGGCAGACGTTCGGTATTTTCACGGGTTCTGCCGGGATTATCCGCAGGCGAAAACGATTCACCTGAACCAGAACTATCGCTCTACCGAGACGATTCTTCGGGCATCTGGGCAGGTGATGGCAGCCGACAGGGGGAACAAAGATGAAGGGATTTGGTCTGGCATTTGCGGGGTCAACACCCTGACCATCGCCCAGCTTCCCACAGAAAAGGCGGAGGCCGAATATATCATCAAGACGATTGAGGCGGAGGTCGGCGGCATCAGCCACTTCTCCATGGATAGCCGTCGCATTGACGGTGCTCACGGTACATCGGAACGAGGCTTTTCTGATTTTGCTGTGCTTTACCGCGTCAAGGAGCAGGCGAGAGCCCTACGCGAGGCCTTTAAACGCTCAGGGATTCCTTTTCAGGGGGTTTGGGACCAGAAGCTTGAAGCTCGAAAAGGAATCAGGGAACTTATTTCGTACCTAAAGGCGGCCCTATCACTTGGCTCGGATTTGGACCTGGAACGAATCCTGAATTTCCCGGCACGGGGCATCACTCAGGAGACTGTTGAGGTCTTGCAGAGATGGTGTGAAAAGACGGGGATCCCTTTGGAAAG
This sequence comes from Deltaproteobacteria bacterium, assembly GCA_050116135.1. Classification (GTDB taxonomy): domain Bacteria; phylum Desulfobacterota; class Desulfobacteria; order Desulfobacterales. Next base: position 1,087 of record JASFPF010000233.1, read on the forward strand.
TGCGCTCCATCGCGCCCGTGACATCCCTGGCTTAACACCTCGGGCCAGAAAGAAAGTCACATCCTTTTTAGAGGATTTGAGCAGATTGAAAGAGCGCATCCAGGGACGGGATGTGTATAAACAGATTCGATTAATCGTGGATCAATTCAAGATCGCGGACGAAATGTCCGACAATACGGCCTTTGAGGAAAACCTGGGAATCCTTCTAACCTTTTCTCGGCCCTTTGGAGATCGGAGCACCGAATTTCTGGCCCGCCTTTCCCTTGAAAACGAGCAAGACATGTACGATCCAAGGGCGGAAAGAGTGGCTTTGATGACCATGCACGCGTCCAAAGGCCTCGAGTTTCCGGTCCTTTTCATTGCGGGTTGTGAAGACGGCCTGATCCCTTATCGAAGGAAAAGGGACGAGGATCAGGACCTCATGGAAGAAAGAAGGTTATTTTATGTGGCCCTGACCCGCGCGAAAGAAGAGGTCTTTTTGACCCATACCAAGCAACGGCTATGGTTCGGACGGAAGACCGTACGGCATGTCTCTCCCTATCTGGAGGCCATTCAAGAAGATCTGAAACAATACAAAAAGCCTTTTTCAGGACGGTCCACCGCCAAGAAAAGGAGTGCTCAGCTGAGCCTTTTTGAGTTATGACAACAAACAGAAAACCCAGTGAGTGGAGGTTCGAGAAGGCCCTATGGAAGAGAAACCGATCGACAAGATAGCGCTTGATAACGGGCTGACTCTCGAACTTTACGATCACTCCAGACGTGTGGCAGGAGACAGGTGGCGGGTCTCTTTTGTGGCTCGCCTGGAAGTCGAGCTGAAACGGGAATTCTTTGAAGGTTCACGCACGCCGGATGTCTCCTTTGAAGAGATCCGAGAGGCAGTGGGAGACAAAGCCCATTACCACCATGAGAAAACAAGGAACTTCATTGCTGAAACTGAAAAGGATGAGGTCTTCAAAGGGCTCAAGGAGCGATTCTTGGAGGCAAACCTTGTCTACCTTGCAAGCCCTGACTTCCCCCTTAAACTGATCCTCAGGCAATACCAAGAACGTCTGAGGCAATGGATCACTTGAAAACTCCAATGACGCTGCGGCCAACGACCCACGACAAGATTCTAGAATCCTTAACCCGGATAAGCAGAATGAGACTTAACCCGCTTTCAAGAAAGATGCCACCTGACGCCCCTCTGTGCAACCTGTACATGACGGTTCGAACAACAGACCTGTGAGGACGTAGACTATTTCATGCTCCCCTTAGTAACCTGCTTGAGATAAGTATGATGGTGCATTCAGTCACCCTGACGACGATCTTCCCGCCCTTTAGATTGACCAAAATTCAAGCAAGCAGTTTGACAAATGTGCTTCCATCAGATAGACAGCCAACCTGCGTGCATTAATCCATGACAATGATAGGACTTTGAGGCCGTCGGCTATGAAGTGGGCGCCTTAAAACAGGGTAGACTTGAAGCCGGACGAAGACGCTGCTGGGCCAGGAAGGTGCTCCGCCCAGTCGGATGGGATGAACATTTGGGAGATATCAGAATGGCTGATAAGAGAGCGGATCTAGCTGGACCTGGCATTGGTGACTATGACGAACTGGAGAAAATCCTGCCACAGAACTATAGCGGCCTGCTAACCCCAAAGGAAACGCAAAAGGCCATTTTTGCAGCCAAGGGCTATATCGAGGAGAATCTGTGCAAGGCGCTCAATCTGATCCCCGTCACAGTTCCGCTCATCGTGGATGCTGAAAGTGGCGTGAACGACTACCTAGACCGTGATGGCTCCCGGGGCCCAATCCCGTTTCACATTTCAAACGACAATGACAAGCACCCCATTGATGCCGAGGTGGTGCAGGCTGCAACCAAGTGGAAACGCATGGCGCTAAAGCAGTTTGCGATGGTTCCAGGAGAGGGACTTTTGACCGATATGCGTGCCGTTCGGAAGGACTATTTTTTGGACCATGATCACAGCGCCTATGTGGACCAGTGGGACTGGGAGCTGGCCATAACAGAAGAACAGCGCAACCTGCAATACCTGACGGAAGTGGTAGAAAGAATTTGGAAGGTACTCAAAGGCGCTGAGGCCCATGTGCAAAACCTCTTTCCCCAGCTGAAGACGGACAAGTACCCCAACCTGCCTGACGAGCTCATATTTATGCATGCCGAGGACATCCTTGAAAAACACCCCAACCTGCCCCGGCAGCAACGCGAGACACAGATCCTGAAGGAATATCCCGCGATCTTCATCTACGGGATCGGCTGGACCCTCAAGGACGGCTACCCACACGAACTTAGGGCGGCTGACTACGACGACTGGGTCACGGAAACAATCTCTGACGACGGCAGACCCATGCACGGTCTTAATGGTGATATTCTTGTTTGGAACCCCGTGACAAGGCGTCGTCACGAGCTGACATCCATGGGTATCCGTGTTAATGCCGAAACACTCAAGAAACAGCTGGAACTTACCGGCCAGGTGGACTTCCTCAGATTCCCCTATCACCAAGCTATCATCAATGATCACATCCCACTCAGCATCGGGGGGGGCATTGGTCAGTCCCGCACCTTTATGCTTCTCCTCAAGAAGGCGCATCTCGGAGAAGTCA
>JASFPF010000234.1:0-3680 GCA_050116135.1 Deltaproteobacteria bacterium
CGTTGCGTTCCTCTGAGTCCTGAAAGTCCCATTCTGAGGAATCTATGACAACTCTGTAACTTGTGACAACTCCGTAACGTCGGTCGCCAACTTCTCTTGAGATACGGTTTTGTCGCATATGTGCTAAGCAGTTGAATTAAATGTACTAATCATAAAATGCGTCGAGCGCTCTAGATTTGGCATCTGTTTTGCTGCCGTATTGTACCAGTACAAAAAATGAACGGGGCCGTTCGGGCATCCTCACCCCCAAGAACCCTGACCACAGACGGAGCGCTTGCTTGTAGGAGAGCCTAGCCTTCCCTGTCGGCCTGCCTTGGAAAAGGGTCCACGGCCCTTCATTTTTCCTTTTCTCGCTTCCCCGAGGTCTACTGTCAAAACGCAGGGGTGGGTCTGAGGACGCACCGCCTTTGTTATTATTTATATTGTCCGGGAGAAACTCTTGTGTTTTTATTCGCTATGTGCCACAAGATGTGGTAGTTGCGTGCGTCTAGGTGTGTAAATATGGTTATGAGCCTAGCGGGCATTACAGGGCGACCACATTAAACTCATTTACATCTGGAGAAGTCTGGAATGAAACACGATGCAGCGTTGTTAACAGAATTAGTGGCACTTATTATTATCGGCACAGGGGTTGTATTAAGCATTGTTTTGTTTTTCTTCATTTGAAAGTCTTACGAAAGGCATTGTGGTTGGTTTTGCAGGGATTGGAACTTGTAGTGTAAGGACACAGAAGAAAACGAACACAGCAGGGGGCGACATGAGCAAACAAGGACACAGCTTGACGATATTGCTGGCCCTAATGGCTGGGCTGGTGGGTGGTGTGGTCTCAAATCAATTCTTCACGGGGCAGTTGGTATTTGCTGAGAAGAAGGCAGCACATGAAAAGGTGATTAGGGCAGAAAGCTTCGAAGTGGTGGATCAAGATGGTAATGTTCACGCTAGTTTGAGCCGCTCAGAATACGGCACCACATCGCTCTTGCTGATTCCACAAGAAACAGATTATGCCTTCAGTGCGATTGTATCACCTTCTGGAGTTAATGTTGGCATTGATTCTGGCGACAGACGTAATTCTATAAGCTTGCTAGTATCAGAAAATTTGGCGCATTGTGGTCTAGATAGCAAAAAAAGCGAGATAGACATCCGTATAGACCGAACTGGCTCTCACATAGATTTGCTTGATAAAGATGGAAAGTCCCGTGCCGTGCTCGGAACCACCGCACTCATACACAAAGACACTGGGGCCGAGGAAATGCGTAATATATGCTCTCTCGTGTTAGCTGATGAAAAAGGAAAGGTGGTTTGGAAGGCCCCTTAGTAACATCTCGCCACAAGAAAGAAGTTTAAGCCTCCAATAAGCCAACCCGCATGTGTCGTGATTCCCCCTGACATATAACATGCCATCTTCCGGTAACCCGCCTCAGCAAGACACGGTTGAGCATAAGAGCCTTTTGAGATTGTGCTGAGAAAAGGCATTCCCTTTTCTTGTATGACCGCCCACATAGAACGGGGCCTGACACGACCTCGTCATGAAGAGCAGCGTCTTGTCGACAAGTCACTGCCCCACCATGCAAAGCCTATGGTGCCGGCAAGGCCACATGAAAACGCCACCATAAAGTTGGCGGTGGGCCCGATTTGCCACAGGAAGCCACCACCGAAGGCCGCTGCTGAGACGATGACATCTCGCAGGAGATAATAGAGACCGAACATGAAAGCGCCCTACAGGAGGGAGTGAGGAGAATGGACTCTTTGCAAAGCGGTCCGGTCAGGGATTAGTACAGAAACATGGGTTTGCCGACAATTGTGTCAACCTTTGGCCGATATTCATCGACGTCATAGAGTTCGCGAACATCGACCCGCTTTTGGCCGGACGTGACCGTGCTGATGGGGATATCCGTGTACCTTCCTCCAGACAACGCGACCATGCGGCCTGCGACTCCCTTCTTTGTCAGGTTAACCGTCATGTTGGCAAAATTGATAGCCACCATAAGATCAAGGGAATCTGGGGCACCGCTTCTCATGAGATAAGAAAGCTGTTGAAAGATGATCCCTTGACCGGTTAATTTCTTTAAAGCATCTCCGGTCACGATGCCAATCCCACCGAGTTTTCTGTGGCCGTATGCGTCCTCTTCGCCGTACTCATGCACCTTTCCGCCCACCATTTGAGCCCCTTCCGAGATAGTCAACATCGCATAGTTGCTCGGATTGGCCTTCTTGTCCTTCATAATAAGTTTGGCCAGCTTTTCAGGATCAAAGGCAACCTCGGAAATGATAGCCCGGTCAGCCCCTGCAAGGTACGCCGATATCAATGAGGTCTCCCCACAATTTCTGCCAAAGAGTTCAACCACCGCAATACGCTCATGGGAACCACTAGAGGTTCGTAAGGCATGAACAAAATTCACCGACCGGGTCACCGCCGTGGAAAACCCTATGCAGTAATCGGTCCCAAATACGTCGTTATCCATTGTCTTAGGGATGGCAATGACTGGGAAGCCTTCGGCATGTAGGCGCTCCCCGTAACTCAAGGTATCGTCGCCACCGATGGGAATCATCAAATCAATACCAAGATGTTCCAGGTTCTTTAGGACATGGGTGGTCACATCAGTTTTTTCTTCAGTTGGATGAGCGTCTAAGAAGGCTGGCATCTCGCCCTTCTTGACCGCACTGGGATTCGTGCGTGAGGTATGCAACATGGTGCCGCCAGACCGGTCAATGGTCCGCACCATGCCTTTGTCCATGGCGATGACGTTGGCATCATGGGTGGTTTCATCTTCAATGTGGTATCCCACAAGGCCTGCCCATCCTCTTCTTATGCCAAAAACACGCATCCCTTCGTCAATGGCCCGGCAAACGATGGCCTTGATGCACGGATTCAGGCCCGGGACGTCACCGCCTCCTGTAAGAATCCCAATGGTTCTGACTTTTTTATTTCCTTCCATGGTTCATACCTCCATGATTCGGCGGAAAAACCTTGCGTGCAAACGCGTGAGAAGGCGTTTCTCAGAGGTCTCATTTCTGAGACCCAGGGGTGATCAAAAAACATGCGCTCAAGGAAACAATCATCGTTTGTATTTTCCCACAAGTTGCGCCTGGCCCAGTATATGATTCTCCATTTTCTTTAAAAGTTGCTCCTTGGTGGCCCCGGGATCTAAGTTCAGCATGTCATCTAGGGCGTAGATTTTAAAATAGTACCTGTGGGTCCCGCTAGGAGGACATGGGCCACCATAGCCTATCTTTCGAAAATCATTGATCCCCTGCTTTCCATGATTTGCTGTGTGCTCTTGTGGAGCTACGTTTTCCGGCAGACCCCCTGTCCCTGGCGGTATGTCATAGCATACCCAGTGGACCCACGTGCCCATGGGAGCATCCGGGTCGTCGCAAATAAGGGCGAGACTCTTTGTGCCCTTGGGGACGGCATCCCACGCGAGTGGGGGTGAGACATCGATTCCGTCACAGGTGTACTTGCCGGGGATCATCCCGCTGTTCTGAAACGCCGAACTCGCCAAATTCATGACGGCCCCTCCTTGTGCCCTGGCAAAGGGTTCATCCATACACTGGAAAGTGAAGAAAAGCGTGAGTAAGACAGGCAGGTAGATCCCATTTCTCATTAAGGCCTCCTGATCCACATCCCATATCCAAGGAAGATGATGAGGGATGTCTTTATGTCGAAATACAACATTTGT
>JASFPF010000235.1:0-3679 GCA_050116135.1 Deltaproteobacteria bacterium
GTTCCGGGAATGGTCGTCACAATGGCACGTTCTTTTTTAAGGAGCCGATTCATCAAGCTTGACTTCCCCACATTAGGTCGTCCAACAATAATGGCGGCAATCCCCTCCCGATAGACATGCCCTTCCTCATATTGGGCCAAGAGCTTCTGCAAGGGGCCAGTCACTTCTTGGGCCATCTTCTGAGCAAAGGGTTCGGCCTGGATGATCTCTTCCACGTCTTCGGGAAAATCTATAGCGGCCTCCACCTCGACCAGCACTCTCTCAATGGGCTTTCGGATCGATTCTATGGCCTCATGCAGATCCCCCTTTAACTGTCGGGTGGCCAGTTCAAGGCCCTCGGCGGTTTGTGCGGAAACAACCTCAGCGACTGCCTCGGCCTGGGTCAAGTCAATGCGACCATGGAGAAAGGCACGCTTGGTGAACTCCCCCGGCTCTGCGAGGCGAACGCCTTGCTTGAGGACCAACTCCAAGATCCGATGGAGTCCGCACCTGCTTCCATGGGCCTGGATTTCGACCACGTCTTCCCTCGTATAGGTATGGGGAGCCCTCATGATAGCATAGAGCACCTCATCAACCGCCTTGTCGGTCTCAGGGTCGATGATGTAGCCGTAGTAGAGGTGATGAGACTTCAGACGGGATGGGTCTCTTGAAGGGCGAAGGAGAGGAAGTGCCGAGGCAATCGCCCTTGGCCCCGAGATCTTCACCACACCGATACCACCTGCACCTGGAGGCGTCGCCGTGGCAGCGATGGTATCAGCATCCAAATACCACATCTTTGACCTCTCAGCGCAGGAATTGGAAAAACCGGTAAGTCGTATAAAAAAGGGAGACCGATTCTCTTAAAAGTTGCGGACTATTTGTGCTTCCTCTGGGGGTAGATGACCAATTTTCTGAGTGATCCCGTACCCGAGCTCTGAGTCCTAACCCCAGTATGATCCTTCAAAGCAACATGGATGATTCTTCGGTCGTAGGCATTCATCGGGCTGATGGTGGCGGGCTTACCGGACCGTTTCACTTTCTCTCCTAAACGCAAGGCGAGCTGTGTCAATGAGTCTTTTCGCCTATCACGATACCCTTCCACGTCCACCGTGACACGCACCCTAGTCTTCTGCTGCTTGTGGACAATCCTGTGAACAATGTACTGGAGAGCATCTAAAGTCCTGCCATGTTTTCCGATCAGAAGGGCCGAGTTGCCCCCTTTCACCTTCAGCCTTATCCTGTCTGCCTTCGTCTGGACAGAGACTGTCGCACCGTCCACGATAAATGAGATGATCTCTTCCAGCGCACCTTTTGCTAGCTCAGCCACCGCTTCAGGCGCCTCTGCAGAAGGCCGCTGCTCTTTGATCTCGGCTTCCGGCGTTTCGGGCAACGCCACCTTGATCTCGGCTTCCGGTGAGTCAACCAATGTCACCTTAATCTTGGCTTTTTTCACCCCAACGAGCCCAAATATTCCTGTGGAACCATAAGAAAGTACTTCAACGTCCAATTGATCCTCAGAGACGCCCAAGGCGTCGGAGGCTTTGCTGATGGCTTCTTCTTTGGTCTTACCCTCAAATTCGTACGCAGACGTCATATAGCCCTCCATCGTTAAGCCATTTTCTTGGTGATGTAGTACTGCTGAGCCATGGACAGGATATTGTTGACCAGCCAATACAAGACAAGCCCGGATGGAAAGTTTATAAAAATAAAGGTAAAAAAGATGGGCATGAGCATCATCATCTTGGCCTGTGCCGGGTCTCCAGGTGGTGGCGACATCTTCTGTTGAAAAAACATGGAGGCGCCCATGATAATGGTCAGTACCGGTATCCCATAGGGCGGAGTCATCATGGGTATTTTGAAGCTAAAGCGAAACAAGCGGTCCGGCGCTGACAAATCTGTGATCCACAAAAAGAACGGGGCATGTCTTAGCTCAATGGCCTGGTACAACATCTTATAAAATGCAAAAAATACAGGGATCTGCAAAACCATAGGTAGGCACCCACCCAGCGGATTGACTTTATAGACCTTATACAGAGCCATCAGTTCCTGGTTCATCATCTTCTTGTCATGCTTGTACTTGGCCCGAATCTCTGCCATCTTCGGCTGCAATCTTTTCATCTGGCTCATAGACTGATAGCTCTTGTTACTTAAGGGCCAGAAAAGGATCTTAACGATAATGGTTATGAAGATGATAGCAATGCCATAGCTAGGGATGTAGCGATGGATGAAATTCATGGTATGGAGTAAAGGCTTGGCGATGATATCAAAGAACCCGAAATCGAGGATCCTGCCAAGTTCTGAACCTACGCCACCCAGGGCCTGCAAGCTCTTAGGTCCAAAGTACAACCTGTATTGGTAGGTTCTTTCAGTCCCTGGCGCCACCGATGGAGACGAATCCACGTACGTGGTCTCAAGGACCTCTTCTGGTGTTAAGGAGAGCCTCATGCTCGCTTTCTGCGGCTCTTCGGGTATGATAGCCGTAACAAAATACTGGTCCTCGCTGGCAACCCAGCTTATCCGGCCCGCATACGAGCCACCTTCACTCCCAATCTTTTTGGTCTTGATCTCTTTCAGTTCCCCGTCGATTAAGGCGGCGGGCCCTGAAAAGACATATGAGGACTGCTGCGCCTCCTTGAGGTTTGTTCTCAAAGAAAGCATCAAATTGTCCTCTATGGGCTTAAGCCCGAGATTTCTAACTTTGATCTCCAATCCCATTTCATACGTGTCTGGAAAAAAAGAATAAGTTTTGATAATCGTCACCCCATCCAGAGAGGTGGCACTGAAGGTCACGTCTTTTTTTGCGTTGTGGACATCGATCTTATTCACGTCGCTCGTTGCCTCGAAAACCGGAGGCCCTAAGCTTCCCAAACCCTTTCCCAAGAAAGAAACCACGGGGGTCAATGCCTGCCCGCTGGGCAGTTGGACGAGCCCCTTCATAGGGGCATCGGCCTCCATGTATTCCTTGTATTGCCTGAGCTTAAATGTCTTGAAGGCCCCATCACGTTCTGCAAGCTCTGCCACATAAAGCGGTGTTGATACAGTGATGGTCCGGCCGGGGTCCTGCGCCTGAGCTGTCTCCAGTTGTTTAACCGGAGCCCTTTCTTCCAAGACCTTAACCCGTTCGTCTTCTGCCGGGACCTGCGCCTCCATAGCCGCCTCTTTCTTGGGTGGCTCTTTTCGCTCGACCGGCTTCTCTTCTACAAAGAGCACCTGATAAAGAAAGAATATCAAAAACGACAGAACAATGGCCAACAACATCCGAAGTTCCGAGGACATGGATTCATTTCTCCCTGATCTAATTGTAAACCAAAAAACAACTGGGCAGTTGCCCTAGATAGCTCAGAAGCTAGGGGACAGGGTCAAACCCGCCAGGACGGAAGGGGTGGCACCGCAAGATCCTTCTGATCGCCATCCAGGAGCCCCTGAAAACACCGTAGCGTTGAACAGCCTCGTACGCGTATTCGGAGCACGTTGGAAGAAAGCGACATGCTGGTGTAAAGAGGGGTGAAAGGATATATTGATAGGTCTTAATGAGTGCCAGTAGCAATGGCCTCATACTTATTATCCTTTGACATCTCACGAAAAATACTTTCTAGCGTCTGATTGATTTTCTGAGACGACAGACTTGCAGCCCCCGATCTTGCTATCACATTCATATCGTAGGCCTTGTCAAACAGAGCGGTATTCAAACGAAAATATT
>JASFPF010000236.1:0-3671 GCA_050116135.1 Deltaproteobacteria bacterium
CCAGAGAAATAGATTCGTTCTTGACACAAGAGGGCTTCGTCCCCTAACCTAGTGTTGTGCCCCAGAAATAAGTTGAAGAAGTGCAAATTCATACAGTGGCCGTCGTCCGACTAATCCAAAGCATTTCTGGGACACGACACTAGCTTCCATGATCTGAATTGGAAACTGACGTTTCTACCAAATCGTTTCGTTAATGGGCACTAACCTAACCCAGACAACCCGGAACCAAAAAAATTACCACGAAAGCACAAAGACACGAAAATTCTAATTTATCTCTATTTCGTGCTTTCAAGCTTTCGTGTTTTCGTGATTATCTTTTAAATTCTCTGTCACAAAAAAACGAATTTCACTCTCAACGAACTAAAAAGCCCACACGGATAAGTAACAAAGCCTTTTTCATAGGTCTCGCAATGTCACCAAGAAATAGGCTCTAAACGGGGGAGACCTCGATTTTGTCCTATGGCCCCTTCTGCTTCGGAAAAACTGCGACGTTTGCTTGGTCTCTTTTCCCGCGAAGATCGCTTGGTGATCGTCATCAACGCAGACCCAGATGCCATGGCAAGCGCCATGGCCCTAAAACGCCTCTTGTGGCGGCAAGTGTCTGCCACCACGATTGCCCATATCAATGAAATCAAGCGGCCCGACAACCTGGCCATGATTCGCCTGCTCGGACTTGGTCTCCTTCCAATCCAAAAGGTCAAACTTGGCGAATTTACGCGCTTTGCCGTCGTCGATTCCCAGCCACGCCATCATGAAGCCTTTGAAGGCATCAACTTCGATGTGATCATTGACCACCATCCTGCCACTGAGGTGAAAGCCCCTTTCGTGGACATTCGCCCAGACTACGGTGCCACATCTACCATCATGACCGAGTATGTGCGAGCGGCCAAGATCAAACCCTCTGCCAAGCTTGCTACCGGACTTTCCTACGGTATCAAGACGGACACGAGCAATTTCGAACGAAAGGCCATCATGCCGGATGTCAATGCCTTTCAATTTCTCTTTCGTTATGTGAACGTGCCCATGGCAAGAAAAATCGAGCAGGCGGAAATCACCCTTGATTCTCTGAAATACTACCGGAAGGCCTTAGAGGAAATGGCGGTACGAAAGAACCGTGTCCATGTCCATCTTGGGTCGGTGACGAACCCGGACATCTGTGTCTCCCTTGCAGACTTCTTTATGAAAATCCACGATATCACCTGGACGGTTGTGTCCGGCACGTATCAGGAGCGATTGGTCATTATTGTAAGAAATGATGGGATTCGCAAGGATGCGGGAAAGGTGTTGGGCGAAGTTTTTGGGGCACTCGGCCAGGCAGGAGGGCACAAGACCATGGCCAGGGCAGAGATTCCCTTGCAAAACCTGCAGGGTGTCATCGATTACCAGGATGCCGGCACGCTGACTCGCTGGGTCATCAGGAGGCTGGATAAGGGAACGTCAAGATAGGACCTCACAGCTCTCAAATCTGAGCTTCGATTTATCGCCCGCCCAGCAGATCCCTGATAGCAATCAGTTCAGCCCGGAGCTCTTTCAGAACCAGAGGCCTCTTGTCTTCGGCAAGGTGGGGTTCTTTGTGTCGCTGCCGGAGATGTTGTTTGGCCCCGGCGATGGTTAATCCCTTTTCGTAAAGTAATCTTTTTATTTCTAAAATAGTATCTATGTCACGCTTCCTGTAAAGGCGTTGTCCGGCCCGAGATCTGACAGGATTGATCTGTGAAAACTCTGTTTGCCAGTATCGGAGTACATAGGCCTTAAGGCCGGTTATAGCACTAACCTCACCGATCCTGAAATACCGCTTTTCGGGTATGTCGGTCTCTGTGGGCCTCATTGATTCGCTCCTTTAGCACTCGGCTGGCCTTAAAGGTCACGACCCGGCGAGCAGGAATGGTTGTGGCCTCACCGGTTTGAGGATTCCTTCCCCTTCGAGCCTTTCTTTCGTGGACGGAAAACCTCCCAAAGGCGGAAATCATGACTGGCTCTCCTTTGGCCAATGCTGCTTTCACGAGTTCAAGGCCTGCATCAACGATGGCGGCAGTCTCCCTCTTGGGAAACCCGACTTTCTGGTGGATGGCCTCGACGATGTTCTTCTTATTCATTGGGTCATGGTTGATCGTCCGCCACCTGGCGGTAGTTGGGCATTGAAGTTTTCCAGCACCTTGTCAGTCATGGTTTCGTGGATGCTGTTTACCTCACTGTCCGTGAGACTTCGCTCAAAAGACTGGTACGTCAATCTCAATGCGATACTCTTTTTTCCTTGAGGAACGGGCGGACCCTCGTAGACATCGAAGATGTCCACCCCGGTAATAAGCGCTTGACCCAAGGCGTCTATGAAATCCAACACCCCTTGGGCCTCAACAGGGTTATCTACAATGAGGGCCATATCCCTCGTGGTCGCCGGAAACCTGGAAACGAGCCTTGCGTGCTTTTCCTCTCTCATACAATGAACCAACCTGTCAAAATTGAGATCAAAGCAGAAAGCTGGATGCTTCAGCTCAAAGTTCTTCAAGACCTCGGGCGTTAGCTCACCTGCTTCACCGAGGACCTCGTCGCCGGCATACACCTTGGCCGCGTGACCCCGTCGCAGATAGGGAGAAGCACCTCCGTTTAGAGGCGCAAAACGCAAAGCTTGAATACTTAACACTGCGCAAACAGACTCAACGACCCCCTTGATGTCATAAAAGTCAACCTTTTCTTCCTTGACATGCCAGGTCCTGTCATGCCGCGCCCCGGTCCAAAGACCGGATATCATCTGCACTTCCTCAGGGAGTTCATCCCCCTTCGTCTTTGGCGGACTCAAAAAGATTTTTCCGATCTCGAAGATTCTCAGATCCTTGTTTTGCTGGGTGCTATTTCGATACATGATTGCCAGAAGACCGGGGATTAGAGACGTCCTCATCACTGCTTGGTCTTCGGTAAGAGGATTGAGGATCGACACCATGTGCCGGCGGGGATCGTCACGGGCTAGCTGGAGTCTATCACAGGCTTCTTGGGCGATAAAGCTGTAGCTCACAACCTCGGAGAACCCGCAGCCTGCAAAGACCTGCCGGAGCTCGGTCCGGACTTGAAGTTTCCTGTCCTGCGGGTTTGCCACCACGTAAGATCGAGGATGGGCGGTAGGAATCTGATCATAACCCTTCAGCCGGGCCACTTCCTCCATCAAGTCTTCAGGGCGCTTGAGGTCCACACGAAAGCTCGGGGCCACCACCCTGAGACGATCCTCGTCTAGAGGCGCTACGTCCAGTTGTACAGATGTCAGATACGAGCTAATCTCGTCTTGGTTCATGACCATACCCAGAAGTCGGTTGGTTCGCTTCACACTGAGGTCTATCGTCCTCTGCGGGATGGGTCGGGGATAATTGTCGATGACCCCTGCCGTAAGCTTTCCCCCTGCCGTTTCGACCATAAGCTTGGCCGCACGATCCAGGGCTGTTGGGATGCCTTCAGGGTCCACGCCCCGTTCAAAGCGGAAAGAGGACTCTGTATTCAAGCCAAGCCGCTTCGCTGTGCGACGAATGCTGATGGGATCAAAATAGGCACTTTCAATGAGCACGGCCCTCGTATCATCTTCGATTTCAGACTCGAGTCCACCCATAATGCCGGCTAGGGCAACCGGCCCCTTTCCGTCGCAGATCATGAGCATGTCAGGGCTGAGGGCACGTTGTATGCCGTCC
>JASFPF010000237.1:0-3669 GCA_050116135.1 Deltaproteobacteria bacterium
TTGCTACCCTTTGGGTTTGGATACCCACGGAGGCGGCTTTATTTACGAAATGAAGGACAGCAGATTGGCGCTTGGACTCCTGGTGGGATTAGGGTACCGAGATCCCATGCTTGACCTGTACGAAGAATTCATAAGATTCAAGAAACATCCCTTGGTGTGTGAGATCATAACCAACGGTCGCGTGGTGGAGCAAGGGGCAAGGGTGATTGGAAACGGGGGCTATTACACGGTCCCGAGGCTGGCTATTGATGGCGCGGTTCTCGTTGGCGCAAGCGCTTCCATGGTGAACGCGCCCGGGCTAAAGGGGATTCACACCGCCATGAAATCGGGCATGCTGGCAGCCGAGGCCATTCTAGAGGCCTTTTCGCAGGGAAGTTTTACGCAAGAGGCCTTGACTCATTATCATGATCTGTTTGAGAGCAGCTGGCTCAAGCAGGAGCTTTACGTGGGGAGAAATTTCGCCCAGGCCTTATCCAGGAAGGCTCCGGTGAAATTTTTCCACTTGGGTGTCCAATATTTGACAGGGGGTCGGGGTCTCTTTGACAGAATGTCCATTGAGAAAGACGCCAAAACCTTAAGACCCTTGAAACATGGCGGCTTAGAAACCGAAAGAAAAAAACACGGAACACAGGACTACGATGATGTGCTCCTGGTGGACAAACTAACCGGTGTTTATTTGTCCAAAACGCAGCACCGGGAGGATCAGCCGTGCCACCTACTGGTCCACGACCTAGATCTGTGCGTCAATGAATGTTTTGAGACTTATCGATCCCCCTGCACAAGGTTTTGTCCCGGCAACGTTTACGAAATAGAGCTTGAGGACAAGACCCAGCAAAAAAGACTTAAGCTAAATCCTTCTAACTGTCTGCACTGCAAAACTTGTGAGATCAAGGATCCGTATGGGAATATCACCTGGACCTGCCCAGAAGGAGGCGACGGACCAGGCTATACAGTCGTGTGATCCTCTGAACAATGCTCATATATTTCTTCCTCATAGGGGCCACCTTGACCCTTTAACGACCTTGTCTAGTCCTTCGGTTCGTCAACATGTTCACAAAGGGAATGGGCCTGAAATTAAATTCTTAATCTTGAAATTCGAAATACCAAATCCGAAATTCTGGTCTTACCAAGGGAAGCACCAGATAGTTCAAGTCATCACAGGGTGATGGTGCGAACAGTCATATACAGGCTGCCCTAGAGGCCGTCAGGGGACATCCTTTTTGAGTCAGGTCACATCTCATCCTCACTGTCAGTGGCAAAAGGCCACAAGGCCTGTGAGCCAAGCACATGGGGAGTTTCCATATGTAGACGGGCTGTTGCCCAAATCCCTTGTGGCTTCATGTGAACCGCTCAAAGGCATTGCTATTTTGGGCAACAGGCCGTACATCTTTGACTGAAAAGGGATACAAGTCATACGGTTACCACTTGTGAAAATCCTCGCCAGCGCTTGTAGCCACATACAGTATGAAGGGACAATGAGTGGCACAATATATAATAACTTAATGGTAATTATGCTTAATTTAGTGTAATTTGCTTGACAAGTTGGCCCAAATTATGCATTCTCCACGAGTCTACAATTGCGGTATGATGCCGGACGGGAGGCACGCTCGCATGGGCAAGAATGCGCTGAAAGAGATTCGAGAATCGTTCTTGATGAGCAAGGCCGAACTTTCTAGAAAGGCCGGCGTCTCTCCTATCACGCTTGATAGAATAGAAAAGGGAAAGAATTGCCGGCTGGAGACTAAGCGGAAGATCCTGTTAGCCCTGGGATACAAACTTTCTGACAAGGATAAGATATTCGCTGACTGAGAGACTGCAGGGACTGTTATGATTTTTGCAAAGAAGGACCACCTCATTGGACTGGATGTTGGTTCCCGTACGATCAAATTGGGCGAGGTCCTGGAAAAAAAGGGACGTCGCACATTAGACAAGTTTGGTATGGCCAATTTGCCCCAAGGGACCATCGTTGAAGGACGCATCAAGGAGCCTGAGGTGGTGGCCGATACAATCCGAGGGCTGTTGAAGGATCTAAAAGTGAAGGGGCACAATGTGGCCACTTCTATTTCTGGCTATTCAGTGATTATCAAAAAAATCGTTGTGGGTAGAATGTCAGACGAGGAACTCCATGACAGCATTCAGTATGAGGCCGAACAGTACATCCCCTTTGACGTGGAAGATGTAAACATTGACTTTCATATCCTTGGCGACCATGAAGCAAATCCCAACCAAATGAATGTGATGCTTGTGGCAGCCAAGAAGGAAGTCGTCGATGAATACGTAGACTTCCTTGAAATGGCTGATCTGAATCCATGCGTCATTGATGTGGATGTGTTTGCCTTGGAGAGGGTCTTTGAGGAAAGCTACTTACAGGAGGAAAAGAGTGTTGCCCTGGTGGACGTTGGGGCTAATAAATTGAATGTGAACATCACAAAAAACAACATCTCAGCTTTTACGCGGGACGTGGCCATTGGCGGGGAAGAGATTACCCGTGAAATCGCTGCTCACCTTGATTGTTCCTTTGAAGAGGCAGAGGAGGTAAAGCTCGGCAGTGCAGCCGACAAGATGCCCCAAGAAGATCTGCAAGAAATCATCTTGTCTTTTGTCTCCAATTGGTGTAGCGAAATCAGACGGGTCATTGACTTTTACTATTCCACATACCCTAACGAAAATATCCAGCAGATCCTCCTGAGCGGGGGGGCGTCGCAGACGCCCGGGTTTCTTGAACATCTGGCCACTGAGACCTCGATTGACGTAGAGACATTCGATACCTTCAGGGGTTTGGACATCAACGAGAACCATAACGACGCAGATTATCTCAGGCGAATTGCCCCTCAGGCGGCGATTTGCATGGGCCTGGCATCCAGAAGGATGGACGATAAATGATCAGGATCAACCTTCTGCCGGTTCGAGCGGCACGCAGGAAAGAAAACATTCGTCAGCAGGTGTCCATGTTTTTCCTGTGTGTCGTGTTTTTCCTGTGTGTGATGGGGTACTTGACGATTTCCATGAACCGGACCATCTCTGGGCTTAATGGCAAGATTGAAGTGGCACAGGGAGAACTTCAGAAATATCAGGCGATTGAGAAGAAGGTCTCAAAAATCAAAAAAGAACTCCGGAAGCTGGAAGAAAAAATGGATATCATTGCCCAGCTTGAAGCAAACCGCACGGGGCCGGTCCGTTTCATGGACGCCCTTACAGGACTGGTGTTGGCAGACAAGATGTGGCTCACCACTCTGACCGAGACCAAGGGAATGATGAAACTGGCAGGTGTCGCGACGGACAACAAGACTATTGCTGATTTCATGAGTCGTCTTGAAGGATCGCCTGATTTCACGGCGGTGGATCTCATCTCCTCAAAGCAGATCGCACAGCATGACAAGAAACTCAAAGCCTTTACCGTAACCTGTCGGGTATCAAGCACCAGACCTAAAAAGGCTGGAGGAACCTCCTAACACAACATGGCAAAGCTCTCGCTATCAAGTCTTCCCTTCGAAAAGGTTGCAGCCCTCACCCGGGTCCAGAGGATTCTGGTCTGTGTAGGCACCTTTCTCCTTCTTGGGGGGGGTTATTTTTATCTGATCTATATGCCAAAATCCGGCAGAATCAGTGAGCTGAAACAAAACTATGAGGATCTACAGGTCAAGGTGGCCAAGGCCAGGGCTGCGGCAA
>JASFPF010000238.1:0-3659 GCA_050116135.1 Deltaproteobacteria bacterium
CAAGATGGTCTGTTAAGGCGTCTATGTCGACTTTCTGGCTCTTTAAAAAAAAGACGAAATAATAGGGGCTACCCTGTCGGCTCTCTATGTAGCCGGCCCTTGTCTTGAGACCCCGCAGTGTGCCGCTCTTATATAGAACCGGCCCTTTGGACGTGAGGAGACCTCGGTGGGGTGCAAAAGCCTTCAAAACCGAAACCATATCTAACGGCGATAGCCGATTTTTCCTCGAGATCCCAGAGCCTTCTACGACCTGGATGTCGCTCAAATGAAGCACCTCTTTCACATACTCAGAAACGGCTTGGACTCCTTTCTTAACCGTGCCTGGGGGGCCATGAACGTGAGCCCCCACGGCCAGAAAGACCTGATTGGCCATGAAGTTACTGGAAAACTCAAGCATCTTCTTTAGGGTCGCTTCCAGGGTGAAAGGAGATCGATAGGCATAAAGCACTGTATCTTTGGGATGGACAACGCCCAACTGAATCTGACCCCGAAAGTCCCTACCCTTTTCTTTCAAGAAATAGACTAGGAGCTCTCCGGCGTAGAGGGCCGCCTCCCGGCTGTCGCTGAGGAAGGCGTACCGGCCCCCCTTTAGGCCAAGCTGCTGCACCCTTTTCAGGGCGAGAGGCGTCATGGGCGTTTGGGGTTCTGCCGAGACAATGCTGCCCCTTTTGTTCCGCTCAAAAAAGACGGTGTTAAAGTTGGCACAAAGGGCCCCGTTGGGCGCGTCATAGGGATTGGTCGAAGGATTTATCCCGGGTATGCCAAGGTTGGGAGCGAAGTAGGTGTCATCGAGTATGAGGTCCCGGCATCCTTGCAGCTTGGGAGCCAGCACCTGAGCTATTTCTTGCCATATCTCTGACACAAGAAGTGGGTCCCCGAAACCCTTTATTTTTAGGTCGTTTTTGCTGTTTAGATAAAACTCTGTATGAAACCTATAGGAGTTACCCAGATGATGGATGGCCGCCATGGCGGTCAAGATCTTCAAGGTGGAAGCGGGAGCACATGGCTTCGTATGATTCTGCTTGAAAAGAATTTGGCCATCGGGGGCGACAACCAAGACGGCGTCCTGAGGCGAGATTTGGGCCAGGAGGGAAGAGGCCTGCCGAGCGGATACCAGGGAAGGCTGGCACAACCACAAGATCCAAACCAGCAGAGCAAGGTCCAGTGCGAGGGCAATGCGCTTCAAGGTGTCTAATAGGAAGTGTGTCTTTTTTTGTAAGTCAAAGATGATGACTTCGTAAAAAGTCATCAAAGTGACGGCAAAGTAAAAAAGCTCACATGCAAGGCGTGCGAATCTCGAGGCATGAGGCATCCCTATGGTACGTCGCCATAACGAAAGATGAAGCACAACGCCTCAGATGGGCTTTTTACGAAGGTGTCAAAGATGGAACACTTGGTTATGCATGGCCGGCAACGTCCGTTAGACGTGACGGGTCGATCCCCATGAGTTGTGCAGCCGCCTCCCAACGCTTTTCAACGGGGGTTTCGAAGAAAATCGTTTCGCTAGCCGGGCATGTCAGCCAGGTATTCGCCATGATCTCAGATTCCAGCTGGCCTGGCCCCCAGCCCGCACACCCGAGAGTGAGGATGAAAGCCTTGGGCCCCTTGCCCAGGGCAAGCCTTTCCAAAATGTCTTTTGAATTGCTCAACGCGAGGGAGGGAGTCACCGGTCGGCAAGCCTCCCAGCCGAAAGGGGGACCGTGGAGGATGAAGATTTGTTCCGTGTGAACAGGGCCCCCCAGGTAGAGTGGAAGGGTGTCCATCGCAGGGACAGACTCCAGATCCAATTCCTTGAACACGTCTCCCATGGCCAAGTCAGGATGGACACGGTTGATCACCAGACCCACGGCCCCCTCTGGGGAGTGTTCGCACAGATAAGTCACAGTCTGATGAAAGTTCGGATCTGCCAGGCTGGGCATGGCAATGAGAAACTGCCCTTTAAGCGCCTCAGGATATGGTTTTGCAGGACCCATTCGACCTCCAAGACGTCCCATTTTTCGCGCATTGGCTCAAGGAATGAAGCTTTCCCAAAAGCCGCGGCATATTCCTAATGCAGGAACCATCTATTGTCAACCATCCCATCCTGGCCGAAACGATTCTTGAAGACCGATGAAGCAGACGCTCATGCGTTATCTTCAAGGGGATCGGAGGATCTCCTTTAATCGTTTGGCATTTCCCACGGCGTGTCCCTCAAAGTCGTTATCAAAGTAAAGATAGGTATCCTTTCCCCATGTCTTGATTCTTTGCGCCCAGGCTTGAAGTTCGTCTTCTGAATAATCAGAGGCGTAAAGCTTCTTGGAACCGTGGAGGCGGACGTACATGAAATCTGCTGTGACCGCTTTATGGAAGGGATAACGCCCTGCAGTATCAGAGATACAAAAGGCTATATTGTACTCTTCCAGGATGGCAAAAAGTCGATCGCTGATCCATGAAGGATGACGGACTTCCAACGCATGGCGATATGACCCACGGAGACACCTACAGAAGCCGCTGAATCGTTCTTCATCAAACGGCAGGCTTGGCGGCAATTGAAAGAGGATGGGGCCCAATTTTTCCCCCAGCGCCGATGCAACGGAATAGAATCGCTCCAAAGGCTCTCTGGGTTCTTTGAGCCGTTTTGTGTGGGTAATGTATTTATTGGCCTTGACTGCCCACAAGAAAAGATCAGGGGTCCGGCGCTTCCAACCCTCAACGGTCTTGGCCTTGGGAAGTCGATAAAAAGTGGCATTGACCTCAACCGTGTCAAAGTATTCGGTATAGTATTCCAACCATCTTGATTTTTTGCAGGCTGCAGGATAGAAGACATTCTTCCAGTGCGGATAGGTCCAGCCGGAAGTGCCGACTCTGATCTGCCTGTCCATGCCATCAGTTTACGGGCGGAGACCAGCGTCGTCAACTTTGATTTGTCCAATTACAAAAACACAAAAGGGGCAGGGCGAAAGCCTTTACCAAACCACCATGGTTAACAAAGGGGCTAATCATTTTTGGCATTACTGGTTTCCCATACTCTTGTACTGCCTGATCATTTTTTTCCAGTCCTCATATCCCGCGCTGGAAACAGCGCCGGACCTGCCTTTTATGGACAAAGTCCTTCATTTCGGCGGCTATGCTTTGCTGGGCGCGTTGTTCTTGCGGGGTCTTCGGCATTCGAAGTTCAAGGATCATGATAGGCTAATCAAGATAGGAAGCATCCTTTTGGCGGGGATCTACGGAGCTATTGATGAGTGGCATCAGCACTATGTCCCATACAGATCAGCGGATTTGTGGGACATCTTCTTTGACTTTGCCGGTGGGTTGTTTGGCGTCTATCTCTATCAACGACTCTTGGAAAAGTATCCGAAAATCGCGCGTGTCTGAGTCCCTCATTTGCAGCTAGACTGAGAGACTTATCTCAAGTCCTTCTCACTTGTCTGCATGAGCGATGGTTCAGATCAATACGAAATCCGTGGCCGCAGGATAACTGGGCGAGTCTTGAGACACGGGCTCCCCCTTGCGATCCACCTTGATGTTATATCTATTGAGTTTGTGTCTCAACGTTCGGGGGCTGATACGCAATATATCGGCCGCCTTTTCCCGATCGCCTCCCGTGCGATATAAAACGTGCAGGATGGCTTTTGTTTCAGCCTCTCTCCTGACCCCCCCGAGATCCAGGAGGCCTG
>JASFPF010000239.1:0-3657 GCA_050116135.1 Deltaproteobacteria bacterium
CCGCCCGCTGGCCCCCCGATGTTTTCTGGCATAGTGACCTGTAGCCAGGGCTGAAGCGCCAAGGGTCTTGGCATGCTCCAGGACATAGGAGAACTTGATGCGCTGGTTGCATACTAAACACGGATTTGGCGTCTGTCCTGACTGGTAGGTGTCGATGAAGTAGCGAACGACCTCCCTTTCAAAAACCTGGGAGCAATCGATGACTTCAAGGGAAATGCCAATCTGTTCTGCTGCCCTTTGAGCAAGAGTATAGGCTTGGCCCAATCTCGGGTGCGGGATTGGATGGTTGGGGGCAAATTCATAACCCGTTTGGAAATAAAGGCCGACAACTCGGTAGTCTTGTTTCTTGAGGAGGGCGGCTGCAACCGCGGAATCGAGGCCACCGCTTAAGGCCACGGCCACGGTCTTTTTCATCTTGGAATAGCGCTTCCTACCGTGTGAATCTCCATAGCCCTGGGGGGGCAGGTGGACACACAAAGGCCGCACATGCTGCATTTCTTCTTATTGAAGCCAACGGTCATCTCTGGCCGATTGACAAACAAAGCCCCCGTGGGACAGACCGCCGTGCAGGCACCACAGTGAGTGCACTTTGTCCTGTTTCGGTTGATCTCTTGGCCAACGGGCTGCACCTGCACACCATGGTCTTGCAGGTATTGAACCCCCCTGTTAAAGTCCCTTCTCGTTCCCGACAGCTCCATGACCATGACCCCTTCCTTGCGGGGCAATATGGTCGCCTTCAGGATATTGAACGTCAGGTTGAAATCACTGGCAAGGAAACAGACGATTGGCTTTTCCACCGCTGTCTTTTCGAACTGAAGCACAAGCATTCTAGAATACATGGGTACACCTCTGATGATTTCGGCCAACGCCACAGGGGGCCTTCATCTGAGTCGCTTAAAACAGAACTGACCTCGTTTGTCAACAGGCAGGCCGGTGTGTGCTTCCCGCTTCTTCAAAAATGGATGGCAGACGTCTTGGGCCGCCGCTGGAACCGCTCAGGCACTGACAGAGCCCTCACAGGGCAAGACAACTAATGGTGGAGTGACTGCCGATAGACGTGGAACATCCGCTGCAACGCAGTGAAATTTGTCAGAAAGGCAAGGACGGCGAGGCCAATGACGAGTTGTTCTGTGAGTAGCGTCAGGGTCAAGACGACGAAACGTTCCAACCGAGTAAAAAGTCCCACCTTGCAAGAAATATTCAGCCCCTCGGCCCTGGCGCGGGCATAGCTAACCATCAATGAGCCGACCAGAGTCAAGAATGTGAGAACAACCAAGGTGTGACGACCGTGCAAGGTCGACCAGCACAGAATCCCAAACAGCACAGCCGCCTCTGAATATCGGTCAATGAAGGAATCAAGGAAAGCCCCAAATCGAGTCTCAAGGCCGGCCGTGCGGGCCAAGGAGCCATCCAAGGCGTCAAAAGGGCCAGCCAAGAGGAACAACCAACCACCGTGGGAGATGTGTCCTGCTGCCACCACTGCACCGGCCGCACAAGAGGCAAAAAAGCCGATCATAGACAGGACGTTGGGTTGTACGCCCAGGCGCGCCAGGAGACGAGAAACAGGGTCAAGGACGATACCCGACCAACCCCTGGCCCAGGCCGTGAGCGTCCAGTATTCACGATTTATCCTCGACGATCTTTCTTTTTCCATCTTGTCTTTGCCTTGCGTCAGAAGACAGCTGAAGTAAACGCGCTTTTAGCACAAAATGAAAGCCATATCAAGACGAATGGTTTTGCCTTACCAGGTCCCTTTGTCGGCAAATGGGTCACATATCCACGCCCAGGCAAGGCGGGTCATGCAGGCCTCCCCCTGCCCTGCTGGGATGCTTGTAACACAATGCGGAGCACCTCTTCAGCCCAACCTTTAGGGCCGGGTTTCGCTGACTTGACCACTGGGCCGATCCCCTGCAGGTCCTCCCATTGGCCAGTCTTTTTTCTGATCAAAACGGGCAAGTCTACCTGCTTGAGCATGGGAATATCATTGGCACTGTCTCCAAGTCCGACCGCCCACAGCTTCGTGCGGGGATATGTCTGAGCATAAAGCTTTTTGAGAACTTGAACCGCCTTTCCTTTGTCACTCTCTCCCAGGAGATGGTAAAAACGGCCTCCTTTGGTCACCTGCAGCCCTCTTTGTGCTACAAGACGCTCAAAGCGCTGGAGCCGTTCGGCTGTATCAGAAAAGACGAAGGGTTCTGAATACTCACGCATGGCAGCCAACCGGGCCTCCTCAATGGAAAGGCCTGTAAGTTCACCGATCTCTTCAACCGACATTTCGGAGAATCCTCTCATGCGAAATTTTTCTGCACCCTTGATTGCCTCCCAGGTGTTGCGCAAAACGGCATAAGGTGCCCCTAATTCCAGAACGTGATAGTCCCCTCTTGCGACAAAGTTTTCCCCCCTCAAATTCAGCATGTCACGGGGGACAAATATGGCCGCGCCGTTTTCCACAATGAAAGGGGCCTTGACGCCCATCCGGCGGCGACACGCCTCGATCTCAGCCCGGGTCTTACTGCTGCAGATGATGACAGGGATGGATTGACCTCTGAGCACCTCCAAGGCCGCCTCGGCCTCTTGGAACTCATAGGTATCATGATCCATTAAGGTGCCGTCTAGGTCGGTAAAAATTACGAACTGCCTCATGTCCAGAAAGGGAATTCCGTTGATACAGATATTGCAAGATTCGTTAGCAAATCGGCCGACCAGAAGTTGACCTATCATGCAATATATAATATAGATATATGTGAAAATACCATGTTTTTTTGATCGCCAGGTTGTCCTTGTGTCTGAAATCGCACCGATGTTTCAAGGGAGAAAATGATGCTGATAGAAGAGAATCCCGATGGTATCCACGCCGCTGATCTGGTCGTGGGCATACCGTCGTACAATGAAGCCGACCTGATTTCTTACCCCACCCAGCAGGCAAGCGAGGGGCTCGTCAGATATTTCGGAGGCAAGAATAGTGTCATCATCAACTGTGACAATCATTCGACTGACGGCACCCGTGAGGCCTTCATGAATACCCCGACAGAAGTCTCCAAGATATACCTGTCAACCCCACCAGGGGTCAGGGGAAAAGGAAACAACTTCAAGAATCTTTTCAAGAAGAGTTGTGACTTGGGTGCGCAGGCCATTGTGGTGGTGGATGCAGATCTTAAAAGCATCACTCCCCGGTGGATCAAGAACCTGGGCGAACCCCTATTTGAAGATTTTGGGTTTGTTGCGCCCCTTTATGTCCGGCACAAGTATGACGGAACCATTACCAACAACATTGCTTATCCCATGACGCGTTGCCTCTACGGCCGTAGGGTGCGTCAGCCTATTGGCGGTGATTTTGGCTTCTCCGGCGAACTGGCGGAAGTGTATCTCAGACAGACAGATTGGACGGAAGCGATAGCAGAATTTGGCATCGATATCTGGATGACGACGACGGCCATGTGTTACGGCACGCCGATTTGTCAATCCTATATGGGACGGCCCAAAGTCCACAAGCCTAAGGATCCTGGAGAGTCTTTGGGTCCTATGTTTTTGCAGGTCGTTGGAACGATCTTTGACATGATGATCAAACACGCCAACTTCTGGCAAGGGGTGCGATGGAGCAAACCGACAGCCATATTTGGATTCGGACTGGGGGAGATGGAGATGCCGCCTCCAGTT
>JASFPF010000240.1:0-3656 GCA_050116135.1 Deltaproteobacteria bacterium
ATATCGGGGTTTCTTCGAAGGGCGATCTTGATCGCTTCTGCAACAGAAATGGGCGTTGATGGCACCTCAAAGTCGGCCTTGGAAGGGGGCTGACTGTGAGCAAGGAAACTGGATTTTTCGGCCGCGTATGCCCTCTGGATATGGCTGTACGTATACGGCTCCTTTGCCATGCATCCGAAGCACCACAGGCTCAAAGAGATGAAAAGACCCAGGCACGTCAAGAGCAAGCCTGCGTTCAACTTCCCCTTGCTAGGCAGTAGTAGGGTGTCTCTTAAAGGTGGCGCAACAAACATGGACAGGGCTCCACAGGTCTATTGGAATCCGAAAATGAAACGTTTCAGGATCTTGCTTCAGACGGTCTGCAGGTTAACCAAAAAAATGACCCAAGGGCAAGAGAGAAAACATACTTTAAAGCTCTCACGATTTTGTTGGGGACGACGATATCAAACGGCGAGGTGGCTGAGGCGATGCTGAGTGCTCAACCGGCGTAATTCTCTTTTAGACGCAAGATGCGTTGAACCGATGCAAGGGCCTTTCTCCTCTCATCCTCTGATGCCCTCACGGCCTTTAATAGCGCCCCATAGGTTCTTTCTATTTTAGCCCGATCATGGCATATCAATGCCATATCAATTTCAGCATCTGAAATTCTTGCCACGAAGGTGTCTAGGTCAAAATGGGTGTCAATGGCTCCCATGTCAAGGTCATCGGTTATGGTCATGCCCTGAAAGCCCAGGATTTCCCGCAACACATCCTTTGCAATGACCTTGGAAAGACCTGCGGGCCATACCGGATCAAGGTCTTTATACACCACATGGGATAGCATGACGGCTTCCACCCCATGTTGGATAGCCGTCCGGAAAGGGACCAAATCGGTTGAATCTAGGACGCCGTGCCCTGTATCAAGAAAGGGAAGGTCCATGTGAGGATCAACCGTGGTGCGACCGATGCCTGGGAAATGCTTTGCAGTGGCCGCAACCCCGTTTTCCTGCAAAGCCTCAATAACCGCCCTGCCCAGATCTGCCACCAGCGCAGGCTCATGTCCGAACACCCGATCTGCCATGACCGGGGTATTGAGGCCCTGCGGAACCACGTCTAGTACGGGGGCAAGATTCATGGTAATGCCCACCCCCTTAAGCTCCCGCGCCGTTATGGTGCCAAACTCTGTGGCGGCTTTCTCTGATCTGGCTTTTCCGATAGCCCGGTGTCCCGGAAAAACGGTGAACGGGGGTCCCAGGCGAGCCACTGGCCCACCTTCCTGATCAATAGCCACCACAAGGTGTGGTTGACCACTTTCCACGGCATAAGCCTGCGCCGCACCACAAAGCTCAGCGACCTGGGAAGGATCGGACACGTTTCGTCTAAACAAAATCAACCCTCCCACATGCATTTTGCCGATCATAAATCGCAATTCATCGTCCAACACCTGACCTTTGAACCCCACCATAAGGCGTTGACCGGCTAACTGCTCGTCAGTCAGAGAATCTACCTCATACATGCCTGTTCCCTTTGGTATTCACGGCCACTGCCGAGGCGATTTCCAGAACCGTGGAAGATGCAAAGGGTTAGGGGCCTCGTGGGGCGTGATGATAGATCTAAGCGATGGAAAATACGTCCTGGGGCTTGTAAAGCGTGCAGTGAACGGCAGCTAAATGCTGGAATTCTTCGATCTTGCTGCATCCCTTAACATAAGGGCACACCGTATCCCTCACAAACAGCTCGCAACGCAGACAAGGGCTTTGCTTGAGGCTATCTAGGTTTAGCTCGGCTTGCCGTCGATTGGCAGGCCTGACGACCTTTCGGTTTCGTATCCGGCTTGCACGGCCCCATATAAGAAAAAAGTCGCGCTTCATCTAGTGAGAACGTCCTGCCTTTTCCTTGCTTATTTTTATCTCAAAGTCATCAGGTGTGATTGGGTAGCCTTGTCGTGTCCACGTATGACACAGGAGGGCGATTTTTGAGTCAAGCTGGGAAGCATAACTTCGATACCAATCCAGTCCGCGTTTGGTATCGAAATAATATCCGGTAATGACAAATTTTACTTTATTATCAACCACTTTTTCCGTCATTTCAATCCAATAGTCCAGGGCTGCAGGTGCTGCCTGCAAAAACTCCATGTTCATGTATACGTACACCCACTCTCTAAATCTCACAGAATAGGCCTTGTTGGCTTCAGTCATGGACATATCGGCTCGAACTGATTGGGTTACACTTAAGAGCGCCAAGCTCATAAGAAACGCCCTGAAAAAAAACCACCCCTGCCCTCTCTGCCTCATCTGCATGCCCCTCCTCTTTTGTTCATGAAACGTCCCTCCCATTGATCCGAATCGGCGTCCTGCCCGTAGCGCTGTCGTTTTTGTGGATCCTGTATAAGGTCGGGTATAATCTTATTGACTAACATAGATATGGCATAGACATCAACTCATCTTTACCGAACCTTCATCTTTATGAAAAGCGCCACGGCATCTCTATGGATGGGTGCGTACTCATGCTATGCCCGTCACGAGGCGGGTCTTTGGCGTGCGGCGTGCAGATGCCTTCAGGCGCTTCTGTTTTGGGCAGTGCCAAGGATGGATGGGAGTGCGAATCTAGAATCGACGATCCCAGTTAGGTTGATCCGTACCGGGGATGAAGAGAAGGGGCCAGAGTGCCATACACAGGCGGCAGCACCGGAGCCGAGGTCGGTGTCTCATCCCAATATATATTGTATAGGTGCGGTGAGACCACATGTCGCCACCGGCCCCAGACTTCTCCCGCTTTTAGATCATAAGCACCCAAACAGGTGCTCTGCCCCATCGCACAAGGCTACAGCTTTAGCAGCGAGTCCTCGGTCCCAAAACTGTTTGGCACATAGCCGTCAGCAGCCCAGTCGTTTTCCCAGCGCCGGCCATCCAGCAAATACCTGAATCGGTAGGTTCGACCTGACCGCAGGGAGATCCTGGTGCTGAACCCGCCCTGTTTTCGACGCTTCATGGGATGGGCAGAAGGCTCCCATTCATTGAATTCACCGCAAAGCGCAACCGTGCTGGCATCGACCTCCTGGGGGAGCTCAAAAGTCACCCGGCATGAGCCACCCGTTTTTGAATAGGTTTTCCTCAGCATGGGCCGTCCTCCTTCTCCGCACCTGTGGGCCGAGGAGCCTCCTAGAAAAAGGTTAATAAGGGGTTAAGGTCAATAAAGGCGGAAGCTCCCCGGCCTAGTCATGTTATGGGCATGACAAACTTTGCCCTTCGTCTTTGATAGGGGCAGAATAGTCCAGCCTGACCGTCCCTGTGGCGTAGTTTTGGATGAAGTATCGCAGCTGAGCTTTCTGGTCGTCAGTCAACACCCCAAATTGCACCCCCTGCCGCCTCATCGTCGTGGGACTCAAAGACCATTCGCCAGCCATCTGCCTATCCGAGGCCGCCCTGAACGGTATCTTGTCCAGGCGAAAATCATCACCGGCCAACACGATATCTAATTCAAATGGCTTATGTGATCGGTTTTCGCCGGCAATATAACGAAACATGAGCCCACCCTGGCTGATATCCACGATTTCCCCCACAATATCTATGACTTGACCCAGAATGCCAGACCGTGGTCTGAGCACGGCAAACGCGCCGCCATGGACCTGAAATCGTTTATGTTGCCTGCGCTCAGCCAACCCTTTCCTCTTGGCC
>JASFPF010000241.1:0-3650 GCA_050116135.1 Deltaproteobacteria bacterium
GGTTTCCAGCGATTTTAACGGTTCCACCTATTCTTCCGTGGTGGATGGGCCAACGACGTATGTCATCGATGACCTGGTGAAAGTCCTGGCCTGGTATGACAATGAACGGGGATATGCCACACGCATGATCGATTTGGCAGCGATCATCGCCAAAGACCTTTAACGGGTGCCCAGGCGCGCATCTGGCATGTCAGGGCCATGGGGGGAAGGCAAGGCAAAGATCAGTCCCGCCGATTTGGGCTGGCCCTCTTGGGAGATGAAGGAGACTTTGGGTTATGGGAAAGCGCAGACCGTTGATTGCTGGTAACTGGAAGATGTTCAAGACCGCTCCAGAGGCTTCGGAGCTTGCGACGCGCTTGAGGTCCTTGCTCCATGATTTAGACGATGTGGACATCATGGTGGCCCCGCCATTTACGGCCCTTGGGATCGTGGCCGATATCGTCAAGGGATCGGCCATCCATGTGGGCGGTCAAGATCTGTTTTGGGAGATGGAAGGGGCCTACACCGGTCAAATCTCGGCGCCCATGTTAAAAACGGCGGGATGCAGCCATGTGATTATTGGCCATTCTGAAAGACGGCAATACTTTGGGGAGACCAATGCGACAGCCAACCGAAAGATGAAGGCGGCCCTCCAGGGAGACTTGATGCCTGTCTTGTGTGTGGGTGAATCTGAAGGTGAAAGAGAGGCCGGACAAACCTTTCCTGTGGTGAAGGGCCAGTTGGAGGAGGGCTTGCAAGGCCTCGGTGCTGAAGGGCTCCAACAAGTCACGGTTGCCTATGAACCTGTCTGGGCTATCGGGACGGGCAAGACAGCCACGACTGAGCAGGCTCAGGAGGTTCACCAGTTTATCCGGGAGCGCATCAAGGAGAGTTTCGGAGAGGGGATTGCAAATGCCCTTCGCATCTTGTATGGTGGCAGTGTCAAGCCTGCAAATATTGCCGGGCTGATTGCCATGGACGACATTGACGGGGCATTGGTCGGGGGTGCCAGTTTGGATGCCGAATCATTTGCAGCTATTGCCCGCAATGCCGTGAGATAGGCCCAGGATCATAGGGGAGGGACGGAGCCTTTTTGTTATGTCAGCGTTCATTATTCTGGTTCATGTGATCGTTTGTATCGCTCTCATACTCATTGTTCTATTGCAGACAGGCAAGGGATCAGACATGGGTGCGGCATTTGGGGGCGGGGCGAGTCAAACGCTGTTTGGAAGCACGGGTGCTTCGTCTTTCTTGACTAAGCTGACCACCGGTGCCGCCATTGTCTTTATGCTGACATCTCTGAGTCTGGCTTATTTTTCAAGTCGACGGCCCACGACTTCCGTGATGTCGGATGTGGCGCCGATCACTCAAGAAGCCCAGCAAGCCCAGCAGGCGCCGGCCGAGACGCCGGTCCAACCTGAAACTGAAACCACGGAGCCTGCTGCGCCGGAACCGGCCCCCGAGCCTGCCGAAAAGAACTAAGCCTTCCGTGCCGAAGTGGTGGAAGCTGGTAGACACGCTGTCTTGAGGGGGCAGTGGGTTACGCCCGTGCGGGTTCAAATCCCGCCTTCGGCACCAACTTTATTATCAATAAAAACGAAATGTTAACTCAATTCCATCCCGCTAACTAGCTGATTTTACATCTTGCCAACCGTTCATCAAAAACCCAAGAAATCAATACCTTACGGGAGTCGAGTGCGGGATGTCTTGTGATTTGCAATTTGGTATGTATTATCAGTAAGTTAAGTCCTTCCCCCTAGCCAGCAGTTTCCTGAGGTTCTTTCCTGCCAGACTGGCACTAATAAGGTCCAGTGTGCCATTTCAAACGGGGCTCTGAAGGCACCCCTTAAAAGTTCAGGGGAGTCGGGGGTTCAAATCCTATCGTCTCCAACGAGTAATTGCGTTTTTTCGTATCGTATTTGCATCCCACTCATCCCAGGCCAGCAAAATCCCGTCATGTAAGTACCTGATATCACGTTCTCCACCTTCTTCAAGAAGTGCATTGTCTAAACCCGTTTAAAGTGTTTATTGCCTTATATCAGCAAGTTATCTTTGACCTGTCTGAAAGCCCACATGTCAGAAGTTCAGGTGCGCTTTCGGACAGGTGCTAGGTAGCCATGTTGACATAATTTCCTGTAAAAATTATAAAATCCAAAAAACAATCGTTGGTGCTCTTTATTAGGGGATTCCCGTGAACAATACATCCAAAATAGATCATGAGATAGCCATCGCGGAATCAGACTTGAAAAATCTCGAGGTCAAACGGGACGAGATCCTCGCAAAGATATCGTCCTTGAAGGCTCAAAGGAGTCAACTGCTTTTAGGGAATGCTTTGCCTGAGAAACCTTCGGTTACCAGCACGTCATCGGAGCAAGAAAAAATACGTCTGTTTCGGTCCCTGTTCCGAGGCCGGGAAAATGTTTTCCCCAGAAGGTTTGAGAGCAAGAAGACGGGGAAAAGCGGGTACCAACCCGTTTGCCGCAAAGAATGGATAAAAGGCCTTTGCCGGAAACCAAAGATAAAATGTCATGATTGCGAATCCCGCGATTTCATTCCCGTGACAGACGAGGTCATTAAAAGCCATCTTTTAGGACGCGATGTTTTCATGAAACGATCGAAGCGGGATTACACGATTGGTGTCTATCCGTTGCTGCCAGATGAGACGTGCTGGTTTCTTGCGGTCGACTTCGACAAAGAAGACTGGATGGATGATGTCTCTGTCTACATGGATACTTGTAGAACCTACAAAGTTCCCGCCGCCCTTGAACGTTCTCGATCAGGAAATGGAGGGCATGTCTGGATTTTCTTCTCTCAACCCATCCCAGCTGGGCTAGCAAGACAACTCGGCGCTTTTATGTTGTGCGAATCTATGGAACAACGGCCAGATATCGGCTTTGACTCTTATGATCGTTTCTTCCCAAGCCAGGATACGATGCCTAGAGGCGGCTTTGGTAATCTGATCGCTTTGCCCCTTCAGAAGGAACCAAGAGAAGAGGGAAACACCGTTTTTCTTGACAAACGTTTTGTTCCTTACCCAGACCAATGGGTATTTCTTTCTTCCATAAAACCAATGATGCGTTCAGAGGTTGAGGCTGTCGTAAATCAAGCTTCGACGCGTGGAGGCATCCTTGGTGTTCGAATGGTCGCAACGAATGAAGATGATAGCGAGCCCTGGCTCGACCCGCCATCGAGACACAGAAGGGAGCTTCCCATTTCAGGGCCTTTGCCAAAGCAGATCGAATTGATTCTCGGAAACCAGGTATATGTCAAAAAGAAAATTCTTCCTCCTGGGTTGCAGAACCGATTGATCCGCCTTGCAGCATTTCAGAATCCAGAGTTTTACAAAGCCCAGGCCATGAGATTTCCAACATTTGACAAACCTCGAATCATCCATTGCTGCGAAGAGTTCCCAAAGTATATCGGCCTTCCGAGGGGGTGTTTGGAAGAAGTGATATCCCTGCTGGAATCATTCGGGATCAGGACTGTTGTGAAAGATGAGCGATTTGAGGGGCGTCAGATCGATATCAGGTTCCTGGGTAAGCTCCGGCTGGAGCAGGAAAAAGCAGTGGAAGCCCTATTGAGTCACGACACGGGAGTTTTATCTGCTTCAACGGCATTTGGCAAAACAGTGGTAGCCTCTTTTTTGATTGCCAAGCGGGGAGTAAATACGC
>JASFPF010000242.1:0-3621 GCA_050116135.1 Deltaproteobacteria bacterium
AAATGCGTCATATGAAAGGATTGCCAAGGCCGTATACGCCGTGGGTACAAAGAAATGGATGCAGTTGTTCTTATAGTATTCGAGGTTCAGGCGCTTGTTTTCCGGCACCACAAACCGCTGCTCCTCAGCGGGCACGTGATCCTGTCCCTTAAGTTTTTGTTTTTCAAGAAGTCTGCGACTGTGATAGATGGCCAGGACGTTCTGCACGGCACGCAGAGGATCGTCAAGGTTTTCAGACAACCGCACATTTTGAAAAACCAAGTAGTTTAAATAGGTCTCCACGTAAGCCATGAGGTCATTTTGTCTGAAAGCCTGTTTGGGATAATTCAGTATGGCACAGGCCGTAAGGGCCTGGGGCGTCACCACCGAGACGCGATTTATGGCGTTAATAAGTCGGTGGGCTAAATTCCGTCCCATGGCGTGGTATTCAGCTTGTTCCATGTCTTGGAGGGAGCAATTGGATTGAGAAACCAAGGCCTTTAGTGAAATTGGCTTGTCAAATTGGACATAGACCCTGCCGTATTTCTTCTTTAAGAATTTCCGTGCACGGATCAATTGGCCGAAACTTTCCTGTTTCTTCTGGGTCCCTTCCAGTTCCTCTAAAATAGCATGCTCTTCCAACAGTCGGTCATATCCCACATAGACGGGCACAAACATCAGATCCTTGCAGTCTCCATGCTTGTATGCGTCCATGAGAATGGTGAGCAACCCGGTCTTTGGAAGCACCATCTTTCCTGTTCGACTCCGCCCCCCTTCGATAAAGAATTCAATGTTGAAGCCCTGTTTAATCAACATGCGAACATATTCGGAAAAGAGTTGGGCATAGAACTTTGCTCCTTGAAAGGTCCGCCTGATGAAAAAGGCCCCGCTCTTTCTAAAGAGGGTTCCCATGGGCCAGAAGGCCAGGTTACGCCCAGCAGCCACATGGGGGCAAGGCATGTTGTTGGTAAAGAGAAGGTGGGAAAGGATAAGGTAATCGAAATGGCTCTTGTGACAAGGGACAAAAACAAGGGGGGCCTTGGTCGCTGCCATTTTTACGCGGTTTAAACCTTCCATGTCTAGGGCGATACCATCAAACATAGTCTTCCATATCCAACCGAAGAGGACGGAGAGGGTGTGAATGAGGTTGGGGCTGTAATCTGCTGCGATTTCATCTAAATAAGCATCGGCCTTTCTATGGAGATCCGCCATGTCGTTATTGTGGGTCTGAGCATAACGTGTCATGAAATTTTGGAACCGCTCGCCTCTGAGGATCAACTCCTTCAGTTCTTCTCTTGTCTTGAGAACCGGGCCGGTGATGCTCTGGCGGTGGCGATTCATCTGATCCAGAAGCCGTTGCCTGAGGACAAAGGAGAGTTGCTCTATGTCTCGTTTCTGGTTGTCCGGCTCCTGAATAAATCTTTGGAGACTGAGTGGATCGGAAATCTCCACAAAGGCCTTTTGAGGCGTACGCAGTATCGCCAGCAACCCCCGGAGCCGTCCGGGGTTTTCCTGGGTGCCAAAGAAGATATCTACAAGGCCAACTGGGGCCTTCTCAGGCTTCTTGCTGAAGAGGAGCCACTGGGGGATCAGATAGATGGGGCGATCCACCTCGTGCTGAAGTTCAATCAGATACGCCAGGGGGTCTCGCTTGGCCTTTACAAACCGGCGGTAGAACCCTCTCCGGTCTACCAAAGACAAAAAGGCGGCACCACCGGCCTCGAGTTCACGCTTGAAAAAACCCGATGTGTAAGGATTTTGCAAGTTTTTATAACGGCGGAAATGATCGAGGTGCGCTAGGGCAATGCGAATCAGGCTGGAGAAGCTTTGCCAAAGCCAAATTCTGTATTCAAAGCCGACTTGTGGAAACGGGAGCCCTTCGGCCTTGTACCGAATATGATAAAATAGGTATTTGAAGTTACTCTTGTATTTGGACACATAAACGACAATAGCTTTGTCCTGGAGGGTCTTTAAGAAGGCCCTTTGGGTAAGATTCATGGCAACATGAGAAAACAGTGACTTCAGGATCCAGGACGAAAAGAATCCCCAGTCTTTCGGGAGACGACAGGCGTAGTGATCGTGATGACCGCGAAGGAACCAATCCCTCCAGGTTCTGATCGTATCTTTGATGCGTTGGAGTAAATCCATGGGGTTGGCGCCTATTTATGACCTTGGCCAGGGGTTGGAAGGGGGACCTTTGCATAGAGCCCTTGATTGCTCGACTGGTGCGTCAGACTCAGATTCTGGTCCTCAAAATGGAGTTTCAAACTTGTGGCTAAAATCTTCGTCTTCCTTGACCTTGAACAAGATTGGATGCTTGGCAGAGGTCTCGACGCCGCGGCCGAACAATGAAGGATGCTAGGTAAAAGCTGAAGCTCTTTGCTTATCAGGATTTCCCCATTTGTGACGTCAAATTAACACAAATTTTCTTCATGTCAATTTGAAAATAATGTGCTATAAACAAAACATATGACCACCACGGGAGATCTTGTCTTAGTTTATCAAGAAGAGCAGCCCGCTTTTTTTGCTCGTATCGAAGACATCTGGACTGATGCCAAGCCAGGGTGGTACCAAGTGAAGCTGCTTGCATTGCAAATCCCTGTTGAAGAAACCATTTGGATACTTCGGGAGACGTACATCAACGGGGAGCCTTTTACCATGCATGGACGAAAGATAAGAATCGAAAAGGTCCGGGGGGCCCACGAAGCCGGGCCTCAATCCTGGTTGTCGGACAGCGGGGTAGAGAAGAAAGGCGCCTCTGGGGATGATAAAGTCATATCCCTTTTTGATCGAAAAAAGGGATGACAGGTATTTTTGCCTTGATTTGGCTCGCGGCTTATGTTAGGCAATTTACTTGTAACTTTGCACAAGGACATAAGGGCATAGGAAATATTTGAATAAAAGGAGGACGGTGTAACATGAAGACATTAATCGGCGGTGCGGCTGCGGCGGTCCTGGGAATTATTGGCCTGGCAGTATGGTGGAAACCTTTCTTGCAGCTGTTGGCGGGGGCGATCCCTTTTGCCCTTCTTTCGGGTGGTGCACTGGCCATCTATCTGGGGTTTGACGAATTGAAGGACACATGGAAGAGCAAAGAAGAGGATTTTGGGACCTCATCTAGCAGCTCGGGGGAGACTGAGAAGTATAAAAAAGAGGTGGACGACCTTAAGAAAGAGGTCGAAGAGCTAAAGGGCCAAAAGGAAGAGAAAAAAGGAAAGAAATAATAGCCATCCCGAAACATCGAATCGGGACGCATCTTTGGATATAAGCCCCGTCCAGCCCTGTTCGGGGCTTATGCTTTTGAACCCTCTTCATGGTTCGGGTCCCCTCTTTATCCTTTTGTGGCTTGATGCACTGCCGGCCATGCCAGATGGTCTGGCTGTCCATTGTGGGCCGTGCCAGTATGCCCTGAAGAACCATTAACAGCCTCTATTCATAGAGGAAATACCCCATTCGGAGTTCTTGAAAGGCCTTCAGTTCCCCCTGCCAGGTTTCCTCCAAATCCTCCAAAGGTTTCATGTCCTCTACGGCCTTTCGCACCGCAGGATCCCCTGTAATGAGATCAAAGGGTCGTTTTTCGTATTCGTATTCGTATGGTGGAGGCTTCCATTGAAAAGCCTGAGGATGGAGAGAAACCACGGA
>JASFPF010000243.1:0-3618 GCA_050116135.1 Deltaproteobacteria bacterium
GAAAAGTACGCCTCGGCGTAAACCCTTGTGCGGCCTTGCTCAGAGCACAAAATCCTCATTTCTGAATTGGAAACTGACACTCGTGCCGTCGATTGGATAATGTTTCGTGGATGGGCACTAACTAATTTCTAACACGACACTCACTTCTTCCTCACAAGGTAAAGGCATTCTGCATTCGGCAAAGAAGGGGGACAGATGGTTTAGCTTCTTTCATAAGGAGGTGGGTTGAGTGAGAAAAGCCTTGAACTTTGCGGATATCAAGACTCGGCTTGATTTTTGTCCCTTAGAAAGCGCAGAGAAGGAGCTGGCTATGTTTCGCTCTTTGGCTATCAAGTATGATCTGATAAGTCGCAGGCTGGCTGAGTATATCCAAAAGCGGAAGAAGAACAAGCAATTTGGACCGATTGAAGATGATGCTTGGCGCAGCCTCTTGCTCCTATCAGATCAAATGAGAGACCGGCCCAATGCAACGCTTTGATGCCCTAGTTTGGGTTTGTTGAGGCCAATGTAACAACAAAGGAATGCTGAAATGGAAAAGCAAAAGAGAATCGCTTTGGTTGCTCATGACCAGAGAAAAGAGGACTTGTTGGGTTGGGTGACGTACAACGCTGAAGTACTTACCCAACATCGGTTATTTGCCACGGGAACAACGGGCAAGCTCATATCTGAGGAGTGTTCACTGGATGTTCACAGACTAAAAAGCGGCCCGCTGGGTGGCGACCAACAGCTGGGTGCCATGATAGCTAATGGCGAACTGGATATCTTGATATTTTTTTGGGACCCCATGACACCGCAGCCACATGATGTGGATGTCAAGGCACTGCTCAGAATGTCCGTGGTGTATAACCTGCCGGTTGCTTGCAACCGGTCAACTGCGGACTTTGTCATATCAAGCAGATTGTTTGAGGAGGAGTACGAAACTATCATTAAGGACTACACGACACAGATAGGAAGGCAAGGATGAAAAAGATTCTCGTTATTGATGATCAGCAGTGCATTCGGGAACTCATTTCTGAGGAACTCATCTCTGAGGGCTACCGGGTGCACAGCCTAGGAGACGCCAAGTCAGTTAGGGTAAACCTGAGATTCTCCAAACCGGATCTAGTGCTTCTAGATTTGTATTTGGATGAAGCTGACGGATTTGGCGTGTTGCATGACATCAAGGGACAGTATCCTAAGATACCCGTCATTATCTATACCGCTTATGACAGCTACAGGGAGGACCCGCGCGTGTCCACAGCCGATGGCTATGTGATCAAGAGCATGGCCGTTGCCGAACTGAAAGAAAAGATAGCGGATGTCCTAGAGCAACAACAGACCCTTGAAGCGAGAGGACACGGAGGGCCAGTTTACGGGAAACGCCGTGTGGCCCTTGCATCTTGATAGCCTTTCGTGAGGTTTGTCGGATAACACACCATGGCAAGGGGCTAGGGCCCAGACGGTGAAGACATGGCATGAGGGGATCGAGGAGATAATATGCTCACAACCAAACGCAACATCTTCCCAGACACTTTATGGAATAAGACTGTCCTCGCCCCATGTTGTTATTTGGTACTTGTATCAAGCAAACAAGTCTCGACACATTGCCAAGCTCCTGGGTACTTCATTTCTATTCATTCAATTCTAACCGTTGTCTAACTCGAACCTAACAATCCAGGCTTACCCTCCAAGACAAATGCCGCGTTCCGCTCTCCTCGCTTGTGGTGATGCCTGACACGCTCTTGGACGCTTGGACAAGTGCCCTCTTCTAATGCGCCGCCCTGTCTGAGTTTGTGAGTTCCCAAGAGAACGATCAAGGTCTGTGTCAGGGGGATTGTGCTGCATCGGCGGGTACCAACTTTAATTGTGAGACATCCATTTCTATGGACCATCAAGTCTGAAGGAGGTGATCTTGAAAAGGTGCTAACCCAACCCTAACATAATCCTAACAAAAATCTAACAATTACCGGAGATACTAAATCATTTGTCAATTTGGACATGAAGAGGAGGAAACAAGATGAAATTAAAGTATTTTTTGATGTTCGTGATCGCCATGACCCTCTGTTTTTCAGCACATGGGGTGTTGGCAGGCAGTCTCGTGATCAAGGGTTCTACGACGGTACTACCCATTGCCCAGAAGGTGGCGGAAGTTTACATGCAACAAAATCCAGATGTAAAGATCTCCATTTCCGGCGGGGGGTCCGGCAACGGCATCAAGGCCCTAATCGATGGCAGCACCGACATTGCAGACAGCTCCCGGTTCATCAAGGACAAGGAGGTCAAACTGGCTGTTGAAAAAGGGCAGTATCCCGTGCCCTTTGCGGTGGCCTACGACTGTATCGTGCCCGTGGTGCACCCGAGCAACTCTGTGGGGAATCTCACCATGGAGCAACTGAAGGCCATCTATAAGGGAGAGATCAAGAACTGGAAAGACATGGGTGGGCCCGATAGCCCCATCGTAGTCATCTCTCGAGACACATCCTCAGGGACTTACGAGGTCTGGCACAACAAGGTCATGAAGAAGGAACGGGTTTTCCCTGGGGCGCTTCTACAGGCCTCCAACGGTGCCATCGTTCAGGCCGTTTCAAAAAACAAGAACGCCATGGGCTATATCGGCCTTGGGTATATGGATGAAAGCGTGAAGCCTTTAACGGTAAACGGAATCAAGGGTTCAGAGG
Source organism: Deltaproteobacteria bacterium (assembly GCA_050116135.1). Lineage (GTDB taxonomy): Bacteria > Desulfobacterota > Desulfobacteria > Desulfobacterales. Next base: position 2,658 of record JASFPF010000243.1, read on the forward strand.
AGACGACCCTGAACGGGACATATCCCATCAGTCGGCCCCTGTTCATGTTCACCAACGGCTGGCCCACAGGGGATACACTTAACTTCATTAACTTTGTCCTGCACCCTGAAAAGGGCCAGAAATATGTGGGCGAAGCAGGGTTCGTGCCCTTGTTTTAGGTTATCATGGCAGGTGGGGCCATCATTTGTTGACAAGAGGCCCCACTGCCCTTATCAAAGGCGACAGTCTTGCCTTCAGCCTGGATGCTCGGGTCTGATGGAAGTGAGTCATTCAACAATTAAGGCTCGGATCATTATGATATTTGGTCCCCTAACTTGGAAAAGCTAGAATCAAGAAATCGAAATTATTACGAAAGCACGAAGGGACACGAAAGCACGAAAAAAAGATTCGCAGAAATGATTTCGTGTCTTCATGCTTTCGTGGTTGTTTTTTGTTTTGTTCCAGACGAAGCGCAAATTCCATGACTAACGGACTAATGACGCCTGGGCATAGAAAACGGAATGGCTAAAGCAGATCAAAGGGGAAAAAGTCGTCAAAGGAGGGAGCGGGCAATTCGGTTCGGTTTTTTCTCTATCGCTCTGGCTTCCATAATGACGCTCACCCTGATTGTCGTGTTCCTTTTTATGGAGGGCCTACCCATTCTTAGCAAGGTTTCGGTTAAAGATTTCCTTTTTGGACATTACTGGTATCCCACAGACGACCCCCCTGACTTTGGCATCTTTCCGCTGATCGTGGCCTCCATAGCCGTGACGGTGGTGTCGTCTCTCATGTCCATCCCCCTGGGGGTAATGACTGCAATTTATCTGGCGGAGGTGGCCTCTTTCCGGGTTCGGGAATGGGTGAAACCTATTGTGGAGCTCTTAGCAGCGCTGCCTTCTGTGGTCATCGGCTTTTTCGGGATGGTGATAGTGGCTCCTTTTCTCCAGAATGTTTTTGACATACCCACAGGCCTTAATCGGTT
>JASFPF010000244.1:0-3611 GCA_050116135.1 Deltaproteobacteria bacterium
AGTCTAACTGCACGACTTCGCCGATTTCTTTCAGAAGATTGACCGTTTTATAAATGGTTGCCAAGCTAGTAGTCGGAAAGTTAGGTTTAACCTGTTTGAAAATATCTTCCACACTCGGGTGCCCTTAGCTTTTTGCAAGGATTTTCAATACAGCAAGGCGCTGGGGAGTTATGCGAAAATTTAGTTCCTTCAGCTTGTTAACCATGGTATCTAGACGAACTTGTGGATCACAATGTCCGGATACGGTTTCTGTTTGGTGATAGTTGCCAGATTTCAAAACAGCCTGCCTAGAAACGACAAACGACAAAGGATAGTTATAAAGAATTATTATCGATATTATTTATTGGATCATACTTTGTCAAGTCTTTTTTCCCAGAGAAAACTTCAGGCTTTTGGTGTGCAACGAGATTTGTTAATCTCAGAAGGAAGGTTGATATGTCTGCCCTTTTACAATCATCTGCATGGAAGGCCTTGGGAGCCCATTACAAGAAAGTTAAACCCGTGCACATGCGGGATCTCTTCGAACAAGATCCCAAACGGTTTCAAAAGTTCTCCCTGACCTTTAAGGACATCCTCCTCGATTACTCCAAGAACCGCATCACCGAAGAGACTCGATCACTCCTTCTAGCCCTGGCAGAAGAAGCAGATGTCAAGGGTTGGACGGAAAAGATGTTCGCCGGAGAAAAGATCAACCTCACAGAAAACCGGGCGGTCTTGCACGTGGCCTTGCGCAATCGTTCCGACCGGCCGATTCATGTGGATGGCAAGGATGTGATGCCGGGTGTGAACGCGGTGCTGGAACAGATGGCCCGGTTTTGTCATGCGGTCCGCCAAGGCGAGTGGAAGGGCTACGCCGGCAAGGTGATGACGGACATCGTCAATATCGGCATCGGCGGTTCGGATCTCGGCCCGGTGATGGTCACAGAGGCCCTCAAGCCCTATGGGAAGGCAGACCTTGCTCCCCATTTTGTGTCAAACATTGATGGCACCCATCTCGCAGAGACATTAAAAAGGCTAGACCCTGAAACCACACTCTTTATTATTGCTTCTAAGACCTTCACCACGCAAGAGACCCTGACCAACGCTCACAGCGCTCGAGACTGGTTCCTTAAAAAAGCCGGGGATGAGGCCGCCATTGCCAAGCATTTTGTGGCAGTCTCCACCAATGCCGAGGCCGTGGGTCGATTCGGCATCGACACCCGGAACATGTTTCAATTCTGGGACTGGGTCGGGGGGCGCTATTCCCTCTGGAGCGCCATCGGTCTATCCATTGCCCTGTTCATCGGCATGAAAAACTTTGAGTCCCTCCTCGCCGGCGCCCATGAAATCGATGAACACTTTCGCACCGCGCCCTTGGACCAAAACATGCCTGTGATCCTGGCCTTGCTGGGAATCTGGTACAACAACTTCTTCAAGGCCGAGACCCACGCCATCCTTCCCTATGACCAATATCTCCACCGTTTTCCGGCCTATCTCCAGCAGGGAGATATGGAAAGCAATGGGAAACGGGTGAACCGGCAGGGGGAAGTCGTGGACTATTCCACGGGCCCTATCATCTGGGGAGAGCCGGGCACGAACGGCCAGCATGCCTTCTATCAGCTCATCCATCAGGGAACCAAGCTGGTGCCGGCCGACTTTCTGGCGCCCATGGCGACCCAAAACCCCATGGGCGAGCATCACAAGATCTTGCTTTCGAATTTCTTTGCCCAGACCGAGGCCTTGATGAAGGGAAAGACTCAGGCCGAGGCCCGCGCCGACCTCGTTGCCAGCGGCAAGGACGAAGAGGCCGTGGAAAGGCTTTTAGCTCACAAGGTCTTTGAAGGCAACCGGCCCACCAACACCATTTTCTTTAAGAAGCTCGACCCCAAGACCCTAGGCGCCCTGATCGCCCTTTATGAACACAAGCTCTTTGTTCAGGGGATCATCTGGCAGATCAACTCTTTTGATCAATGGGGCGTGGAGCTGGGCAAACAGCTTGCCAAAGCGATCCTGCCCGAGTTGGAAGGCAATGACGAGGTGACCGGTCATGATGCGTCTACCAACGGCCTGATCAATTACTACAAGGCGAACCGAGGGTAGCCGTGAGCACAAGTGAGGCCCACGTTTTTTGTCTCTTAATAAGTTTCTGGGACAAAATAAATTCGAATCCGAATATCGAAATCCGAAACAATTTTCCAATTTTCAAAATTCAAATGATCGAAACTCAATGCGCGCTTGCACTTGTCTCAAACAGGTTGAATCCCATGTTTTGAACATTTAAACATTGGTGTTTTGGATTTGTTTCGAGTTTCGAATTTCGTGCTTCGGATTTCCGGTTTGTCCGGGATTTTGGGTAAAAACAGTTAAGATGCCTGCAGGCAAGATGTGGTGCAACTCTGACACTATAAAAACATCCTAGTCGAAAGCCACCGGCTCCCGCAGGATCATGGCGATGGCCTCGAGGGCGCTCCGGGCGATGGCCGGGTATACTTTTGTTAAGGAAGCGATCTGTCTCAAGTGGTCCGCTGTCCGGGTCACCAGCATGGCTAGGTCCCCCTCAGCCATACCGCCAATCTCAAGTGCCCTCTCCCACGGCTGTCCATTGGCCCAGGCATAGATGGTGGCAGCCGGCCACAAGACGATGGGCCGGACCTCAAATCCCCCAATGACCTTGCGCTCCATGAGGGGGGTGAGGGCCTTGATCATCTTTTGGTAGGCCCTTAAGAGCCCCTTGGGGACGGTCGCTTCGTCGAGCCTTTCCTCCACATCCCGGTCATAGACAAAGGGCGCCACCAGGGCACCCAGCAGGGCCGGATCTGAATCCGGCAAGACCCCTGTGCGCAGCCCTTCGGCGATCATCAGCGGCTGGTCGAGCCTGAGCTGAGAGGCCCAGAGGCCATCTGAGGTGAGGTTGTTCTCTTGAGTGACAAAGCCCTCCCCTTTCAGGAATTCAAGGTGTTTCAAAAAATCGTTCCACAGGCGCAGGCGCACGGCATGGGCGCTGTCCCACATCACGGAAAAGCTATCAAGGACATGCCTGAAAGCTCCCCGGGGCTTTCCGTGACATCGCTTGAAATGATGACACTGGTTGCAGATCAGGCCATTCAGGGCCTGCTCGAGAAACAGTGCACGGGTCCTCATGGGCCGCAGTTCTGGAACTTCTTTTTCTCCCTGAGGCAAGTGTTCCAATACGGGCGGCAGGTCTTCGTGGGCGACGCGAGCCATCAACGCCTTGATAGCCTGGGGATCATCTAGGGGCGGCAGGTCCAGCACACGGTCCAGGATGTGGGCCACCTTTTGGGGACGAAACCACCTCATCTTGACGTGCTGCCCTTGAAACGGGATCTTGGCCTTGACCCGGCAGGCCAGGACCCCCTGTTCCTCCCGTCTCACGTGAGATCTGAGGGCGCAATACATGCGACCCCTGTGATCCAGAAAGAGCCGTCCAGGCACGAGGTTGGCCACTTTAGAGAGCTTGGCCTCAAGGATGTTCAGGTTTCGCCTCGAGTCTTTGACTTCCCGTGTAAGAACAGCCCGCTCCCGTATCAAATCGAGGACAAATTCAGGCCCGGCACACAAGGCCTCTGGAAGGTGTGCCATGAGCTTGCCGCCCGCCTTTTTCAGGGCCCGGT
>JASFPF010000245.1:0-3606 GCA_050116135.1 Deltaproteobacteria bacterium
ATTCTTCGTACAGGTCAAGCATGGGATCTCGGTACCCTAATCCCACCAGGAGTCCAAGCGCCAATCTGCTGTCCTTCATTTCGTAAATAAAGCCGCCTCCGTGGGTATCCAAACCCAAAGGGTAGCCAAGGGTATGAATGTTGTTGACAGGACTGTTGGCAAAATAGTTCTTTTCAGGCAGCTCAATGACCTCTTTGATGCCGGTTTCAAAGGTCTGCGGCACCTTCCCAGCGAAGATGTTTAATTTTCTTGCCATCTGACCGACAAGGGCGCCCTTGGCGCCTTCTCCCAAGACGGTCACTCTGGCTATGATATCTACGCCCGGTTCGAAGTTTGCCTTAGGTCTCCCATCCTTGCCAAGGCCCTTATCTCCGGTGCGAATTCCAATAACCGTTTTGTCATCCTGCCCGTATAGGACCTCCTGGCCCGCAAAACCCGGAAAAATATTAACACCCAAATCTTCTGCAACAGCACCAAGCCAACGGACAAACTTGGATAGGCTTATGATGTGGAATCCCTTGTTCCTCATATACTTGGGCACAAATGGCACTGAATAATAGGACCTCTCCGTCAAGAAACAGAAGGCCTCGCCTCGGACCTCTTTTTCGATAGGACACCCTGCTTCCCTGTAGCCGGGCATAAGCTCCTTGAGAGCAATGGGGTTAAGCACTGCGCCGCTCAGTGCATGGGAACCCACCTCTGCTCCCTTCTCAATGAGCGCTACCTCAAGGTCGAGGTTCTTCCTCTTGGCCAGTTCAATGAGATGGACAGCCCCCGCTAGATTGGCGGGGCCACCCCCCACAAAAAGGACGTCAAATTCAATCTGTTCTCTGGTGGTCGTCATCATCTCCGCTCCGGAACGAGCCGTATTTGTTGGCAATCGAACCCTAGGCAATCATGTTAGGGTTTATAGAAACCTTCCATAACATATAAAGGGGAACGTTCAAAGCTCAAAGGTCCAGCTCGGGCGGCCGGGATGGCAGGGCATCTTCAATGGGACATAGACCGCTGTGCCCATGGATTGGATCAAGTTTCGTGGATGGGGCCCAGCCAAAGCCATATCTCCACGAAAAGTGTTTGACAATGGCAAGAAACGGGTATAATTTAAAAACTTAAAGTTGACGCGGGCATAGCTCAGTTGGTAGAGTACAAGCTTCCCAAGCTTGGTGTCGCGGGTTCGAACCCCGTTGCCCGCTCCACTTTTGGCATCATACAGCGTGTGCCCTTTTCCCTTTTTGAGGCGATGCCTTGTGCGGCCAGGCAGCCAGGCATAGGCTTTAATGAGCGGATTTACTGATAACTTGTGCCTTTGGTTTTCTCTGTAGAGACTCAATAAAAGCACCTTATTGAGACGTTGTTTCGGCGCGGGAAACGGGCAAAAGCCCGTTTTTTTTTTAATGGATCGACATCCTCTCCTGTGCCATTGGAAGAATAACAAGGGGCTTGAACGCTGAATGACGGACCATGGATGAAAGGGCCCAAAGAATTGTCGCTGAGGTAGAGGCGTTGGCGGAACCGCTTTTGATGTCCGAAGGGATCACACTAATCGATATAGAGTACCGAAGGGAGCGTCATGGGTGGATCCTCCGGGTGATCATGGACAAGGACGGCGGTGTCACCCTGGAGGACTGCACCGATATCAGCCATCAGCTTGGGGACATTCTAGATGTCAAGGTGGACTTTCTAGGGCCTTATCACATGGAGGTCTCCTCCCCAGGCCTGGATCGGGCGTTGACAAAGCCCAAGCATTTTAACCAGTTTAAAGGCCGGCAAGTGGTTATTCGCACCCACTGGCCTGTGGAAGGGACAAGAGATGTCAAGGGGGTCTTGGGCGGATTTTCCGATGGTGCAGTGATGCTTGCTATCGGAGACCAGACCCTGGGTATCCCTTACGAGAATATTGTAAAGGCGCGCCTTGACTATTGAGTCAATCGTGGGCGCCACGGAACATGCAGGGGACAATCTCGTAACTCACATTAGATTTCAAGGTGCTGCAAATGCTAGTGTCGGATGTCAAGAGGGTTATTGACCAAGTTAGTCGTGACCGAGGTATTGACCGTAAGATCCTGATCAAGACCCTGGAAGAGGCCCTGAAATCTGCGGCCAGGAAGAAATTCGGGGCGGAGATCGAGATCGAAGTCCAATATAATGAAGAACTGGGTGAAATCGAAGTATTTCAATTCAAAGAGGTTGTTGACAAGGTGACCGATTCCGACCTTGAAATAAGCCTCGAAGATGGCCGTAAGCTTGATCCGGGGTGTGAGATAGGAGACGAACTGGGGGCTAAGATGGACACGGCGACCTTTGGAAGAATTGCTGCCCAGTCGGCCAAACAAGTCATCATCCAGAAAATGAAGGATGCAGAACGAGATGTGGTCTATGAAGGTTTTATCGACAGAAAAGGAGAGATCATAAACGGCATTGTGCAGAGGATAGACAGGGGGGACATCATCGTCAACCTGGGTCGAGCCGAGGCCGTTCTTCCAGTGCATGAGCAGGTTCCTCGGGAGACCTATCGCCGGGGGGACAGAATTCGGGCTTACGTCCTAGATGTACTTCGTGAAACCCGTGGGCCCCAGATCATTTTGTCTCGAACACATCCCCAGTTCCTGGTGGATCTGTTTAAGACAGAGGTGCCGGAGATCACCGAAGGCATCGTATCCATCATGTCGGCCGCCCGTGAACCTGGGGGTCGTGCAAAGATATCTGTGGCATCGAATGATTCAGACATCGACCCTGTGGGGGCGTGCGTCGGCATGAAAGGAACTCGGGTCCAAAGCGTGGTGCAGGAGCTGAAAGGCGAAAAGATCGACATCATTCCTTGGCACAGTGACCCGGCGAAGTTTGTTTGCAACGCTCTGTCGCCGGCCGAGATCTCCCGGGTCGTGGTGGACGAGACGACCCAATCGATGGAGGTGATCGTCCCGGATGAATATCTGTCCGTTGCCATTGGCAAACGAGGCCAAAACGTTCGGCTTGCCTGTAAATTGACAGGCTGGAGTATCGACGTCACGAGTGAAAGCCAGTATGGCCATGCCATGCGGGCGGGATATGAATCGTTGTTGGAACTGCCGGACATAGGCGCCAGCACGGCTGATGCCCTTTACGAACATGGCTTCTTTTCAGTGGAAGAGCTGGCGAATGCTGGGGTTGGGGAACTCACTCAGATCAAGGGAATCGGCAAGACAAAGGCACAAGCCCTGGTGGAAGCGGCTCGGCGGGCTGTCGAGGAGATGGCGAAGGACCAAAATGGGGAGGAAGAGGATGAAGAGGTGTCGTCTCATATAGGTGGAGAGAAAGGCGGTCCCGAGGCCGTTTCAGAGGAGGCTGAGGCATCCGACCAAGCGACCGTGCCTCCTGAAGATCTGTGAGGCCATGGGATCTATGTCAGGCTAGGGGGAATGAATGGCAAAAATCCGAGTATACGAACTTGCGAGACAGCTCAACATGACAAATAAAGTACTCTTGGAGAGGCTGAGTGAGATGAATATCTCTGTCAAGAGTCACATGAGTGTTGTGGATGAAGAGACAGCATCTCGCACGAAGGAAGTGATACTTGGTCAGAAAAGTGAGATCCTGGTCGAAAAACGGGTCAAGGAGACGGTC
>JASFPF010000246.1:0-3605 GCA_050116135.1 Deltaproteobacteria bacterium
AAACTACCAGCCAGAAGAGCTCCTCGGAAAGCAAGTCGTCATTGTGGCAAATCTCAAGCCGGTTAAATTGATGGGCGTCCTTTCACAAGGCATGCTCTTGACAGCCGCAGACGAGACTGCCTGCGCGCTGGTCACCCTTGACGGTCCTTCTGAGCCAGGCACCCGGCTGGCATAGCGAGGCTCGTCGTCCAACTATTGTTGCGTGGTTGATAAGAAAGATCCCTTCAGCTCGCTGCAGGGATCTTTGATTGTCAGGAGGCTGGCCATTCGCGTGAGAGGAACGTGCAGAGAACATCCGTGACAAGAAGCGCTCATACCTATCCACTGACTTTCGAAGACAAAGAGATTACGCTCATCGGGACAGCGCACGTATCCAAAGAAAGTGCTGACTTGGTGAGCCAGGTCATTGAAGAGGAAAAGCCGGATACGGTCTGTGTGGAACTCTGTCCATCCAGATACCAAGCGATTACCCAGAAGGACCGATGGCAGAACACCGACCTTGTGAAGGTGATCAGGGAAAAGAAGGCCTTTGTTCTCTTGTCTAATCTTATGCTTTCGTATTTTCAAAAGAAAATTGGTCAGAAGTTCGGTATCAAACCGGGCGAAGAGATGTTGCGGGCTATACAAGTGGCGGAAGCGACGGGGGCCCAGATTCATTTAGCGGACAGGGACATACGCACCACCCTATCAAGGACTTGGCGTCTCATGGGCTTATGGACAAAGATAAAGCTCTTGGCCCAGTTTCTCACCTCACCAAGGGCATGGGATGACATCAAAGAAGAAGAGATCGAGAAAATGAAGGAGATGGATATCCTGGAGACCGTCCTTTCGGAGATCGGGGAGGCCTTTCCTGAAATAAGGCGCGTTTTGATCGACGAAAGAGACCAATACCTTGCCCATGAGATCAGAAGGGCGCCAGGCAAAAAGATTGTCGCCGTGGTCGGGGCGGGGCATGTCCCCGGTGTTCAAAGGTGGTGGGACCGGGCTGTAGATATGGATATGCTAAGGCAAATACCTCCCAAAAGCAGGTTGTCCAGTTTTCTGAAGTGGGGGCTTCCAACACTCATCGTGGGGCTGATCATTGTCGGCTTTTTCACGGCCGGCATGGCGGCAGGCACCCATATGATCAAATGGTGGGTGCTGGCCAATGCCGTCTTAGCTGGCCTTGGCGCTGCCATGGCCCTGGGCCATCCGCTGACGGTGCTATCCGCCATTGTCGCCTCTCCCCTCACATCGCTTAACCCCATGATTGCGGCTGGCTGGGTTTCCGGTCTGGTCGAGGCCCTTATTGGGAAACCCAAAGTCAGGGATTTTGAGAGCCTGTCTGAAGACATCTCGTCTCTAAAGGGATTCTGGAAAAACAAGATCACGCGGATATTACTGGTAGTCGCCTTTACCAATGTGGGCAGTGCATTGGGAACCTTCGTGGCTATCCCTTTGATCCTTCAAGCATTCGCATAGGTTGAAAACCTGATAACCAGGGAGCGTTCCTTGAAAGCCGATGATTGCACACTGATAGAGATCAAGCAGCCAATACAGGGCTTTGATCGTTTCATCGGTGCCTGGGTCTATAGGGGAGATATCAACTTAGTTGTGGACGTGGGGCCGGCCAATTCAGTGCACAGGCTGGTGGAGGCGTTGGCGAAAATGAATATGGACAGGGTGGATTATGTGCTGATTACCCATATCCATATTGATCACGTGGGTGGGCTGGCCGGATTCCTAAAGTCTTTTCCAATGGCCCAAGTCGTATGTCACGACAAAGCCATCAAACATCTGGTAGATCCTTCCAGGTTATGGGAGGGCAGCCGAAAAGTCCTTGGCGAGATGGCTGATGCCTATGGCCCTCTCAAGGGGGTGAGAGAGGACGTGTGTATCCCCCATACACAGGCTTGCATCAAGAATCTCACAGTTATTGAGACACCAGGTCATGCCCCTCATCACCTCAGTTTCAGTTACAGGGGGCATCTTTTTGCCGGAGAGGCTGGCGGTAACTACCTGTCCGTGGCGGATAGGGATTACCTGCGCCCAGCCACCCCTCCCAGATTCTTCCTGAAAGTCTTCCTGGAGACCGTGGATAGATTGATGGTTCTAGAAGATCAGCACATATGCTATGCCCATTTTGGGGACGCCCCGAACTCGCGCCAGATGTTGAAGAGGTTTCGGGCCCAGGTCTTGAGATGGCAAGACATCGTTCAGAAGGAGGTGATAGCCGGTCCGGAGGATCTGATCACAAGATGTGTGGACCGCCTCTTGGAAAAAGATCCTGACCTAAGGGCCTTTGAGTTCATGGACCCTGATACAAAGGCCAGGGAGAGGTTTTTTATGGCCAATTCGGTGAGGGGGTATATAGGATTTCTGGAGGCCACGGGTGACTAAAGGGAGCATGAAATCGTTTACGTCGTTACAGGGCTGTTGTTCGAACAGTCATGTACAGGTTGAGACCGTTTCACAACCCCTTTTCTCTCGTTCGTAGCGTGAGGAGGCTGGGCATGAAGGCAAGTGAAGGGCGCATGGGCCGGGTTTTTGTCATAAGACTTGAGGATGGCGACAGGGTGCCTGAATGCATTGAACGTTTTGCCGAAGACCAGGGCGTATCCGTGGGTTACGCCATTCTTGTGGGGGGCATCCAAGGAGGGCAGGTCGTGGTTGGCCCGCGACGTTCGGACGAAATGCCACCAGAGCCCATGCTGCTCCCTGTAGACGGCGCCCATGAAGTAGTGGGGGTGGGGGTCCTCGCCCCTGGGGAAGACGGCAAGTCGGTCCTGCATATCCACGGGGCCCTGGGACGGTCAGGGCAGACCCTGTGCGGCTGCTTGAGACCGGGGGTCACGACCTGGCTGGTGGGAGAAGTGATCCTTTATGAAATCCTGGAGGCCGAGGCGACTCGGGTTCGGGACAGAAAGAGTGGCCTTGCGCTTTTGCAGCCTGGGGTCAGTCCTGAAAATCCCTAAGTATCCATGTCGTCGCCCCATATCTTTTTGAGATATTGGTCTCGCCCTGAGCGATATCTGTAGTACTGATACTTCAACGAACTTTTCTTGTAGTAGTCTTGATGATATTCTTCCGCCTCATAAAATTTGGAAAATGGGCGAATCTCTGTAACGATAGGCTTTTCATATCTTCCTGATTTGTCGAGCTCCTCCTTTGAGAGTTCTGCTAACTCTTTTTGTTTATCATCATGGTAAAAGATAGCGGATTTATATTGAGCCCCTCTGTCTACGAATGATCCGCCTGCATCGGTAGGGTCGATTTGTCTCCAATAGACATCCAGCAGCGCCTGATAAGTTATTCTCTCTGGATCATAGGTAATCTGAACGGCTTCAAGATGCCCGGTAGACCCCCGAGACACCTGTTCATAGGTTGGGCTTGCTTCCTCACCCCCCGTATAACCTGAGATCACTTCAATGACCCCGTCAAGTTTTTCAAAGGGATGTTCCATGCACCAAAAACAGCCTCCGGCAAAAGTCGCCTTTTCAACCGTGTTATTTTGTTTGTTCATTTTGGTTCCCTCGATGTCGTTATGTGGGTTGGTATTCGAGCACTGACTTACCAAGAGGGACAAAACAAGCCCCATCAGCGCAATTTTTTTCATGATCAGTCCT
>JASFPF010000247.1:0-3574 GCA_050116135.1 Deltaproteobacteria bacterium
TGCGGCCCGTTATTTTGAGTCTGAAATATCCGGCTATGAGCTGAAGGAGGGTGAGTTGTGGCAGCATGCCGTGGCCACGGCTCTCATCGCTGAAACCGTGGCACGTCGCCTTGGGAAAAAGAAGGTCCTCACGATTTACACCGCGGCGCTGCTCCATGATATAGGCAAAGCCGTTCTGAGTTTTTACGTGAAGACTTACATGGACGCTATCTTGATCCGAATGAGTAGAAAGGGCCTTGGGCTCCTAGATGCTGAGCGTGAGACGTTCGGCGTGGACCACCAAGAGTTAGGAGAGATGATCGCTCAGCGTTGGCGGTTTCCACCGGAGGTGGTGGTCGGTATCGGCTACCACCATCGCCCGAAACAAGCCACCTCTCACCAGGACATCGCCGCTGCCGTTTACGTGGCCAACCGAACAGCGACATCGATGGGTTGGGCCTGTGGGATTGAAGGCCTGGCTGAGGCCTACGAGGATGAAATCTTCGAGGTACTGGGGATCAGCACCAGCATGGTAGGACAGTTTTGGACGGATATCAAAAACACCATGGGTGACGTTAAGCAGCTCCTGTCGGATGAGAGCTCGATCTTCGGTGGCCAGCCAGAGGACAAAGCGCCAGCCAGAGCCTCCAGTTACGGCCATTAAAACATAGTCCGAAGCAGTGAACGCGTTGCTGAAGTCTTCAAACTTCCACCCTGTAAACCTCGATAGCCTTCTCTTTACCCTTGACCTTTTGGGCTGGCAGGGCAATGAGGGCCTTTAGCCCCTGGTTTTCTGAAATCCGGTCCTTGATTTCCTCGTGGACTGTCTTCGTAATAAGAATCTCATTGGCCCCAGCAATCGATTCCAGGCGCTGTGCCACGTTGACAGCGTCGCCAATCACCGTATAATTTAGGTGATCCTCTGAGCCAATATAGCCGGCCACCACTTCTCCTGAGTTGATTCCTATGGAGATTTTCAAGGGAGGCCATTCTTCCTGCTGCTTCTCAAGATTGAACGCCTCTAGGGCTGTGAGCATGTCAATGGCTGTTTGCACGGCTCGAAGGGAATCATCCCCATGGGAAAGGGGCGCTCCAAAGAAGGCCAGGATGCCATCGCCCATGAGTTTGTCCAGGGTCCCATGGTGCTTGAATATGATCGGCGTCATCCGTGAAAAATAGGCGTTCAATATGTCAACCACCTTCTCCTGATCGAGACCTTCGGACATGGACGTGAAGCCCCGCAGATCTGCAAACAGAATGGTCACAGTCTTACGTTCACCCCCCAGTCTGAGGTTGTCTCCGCTGCCAAAGATCTTTTCTGTCACCGTTTTTGAGAAAAACCGGCTCAATAGAAAGCGTTGCTTTTCCTCTTTAAGCATTTGACGATACAAACGAAAAAGGATGACCGCGGTGGCAATCTGATCGCAAACAAGGTCAAAGAAACGCACCTGGTTTTGCTCAAAGCCCCTTGTCTTCCTGTGTTGTAGACTAAGAACACCGATGGCTTTCTTGTTGTGCATCACAGGGACACAGAGCAGCGACCCGCTACGGCGGCTCTGGTGTGGTCCATGGGAAGGATCGACCTGGATATCGTCAATGATAACAGGACTCTTTTGAGCCATGGCTTGTCCAGGCGCCCCTTCTCCAATGGGCAAAAATGCGGGGCGACTCATAGACCCATCATGGCCAATTTCAGCTATAATCTCAATAAGTTGAAGCTCTTCGTTCAGCAGTGCGAGGGAAATGCTGTTTAAAGTTGTATAGCTCTTAATAATCTCCAGTTGATGCCGAAAAAAGGTTTTCTTGTCATGAAAGTCTGTAGCCCTGAGCGTATTGCCCAGTTGTTTGAGGATGGAAAGTTCCTTGATCTTGTTCTCATAGTTTTGTTGGACCTTGAGAAACTGCTTCTTGAACACGTCTCTTTCTTGCACAAGCAACGAAGGTTTATCTGACGCCTTTTGCTTTTGGGACACCATAGGGAAAACGCTCAATCTAAGATTGAAAACAAGTCTTGGCTGTCTTTAATAATGGCCAAGGCATCCTCCTGCATTTTGCCTAGCTGTTCAGTATCCAGGCCATCAAAAAGTTCGGTCAAGAAAGTCCAATGGCCGAAAGTCAATTGGGGCGACAAAAAAGGTGTTTCCTTTGGCCCCTCGCCTAACCCGCTGGCTTTATGGTGCAGGTAGTCTGCCAATCCAATCATAGCCGCTAATTGGGGATGACCGGGCGCTGAAAAAGGCTGATGGTGAAATGCAATGGCCTCCACAAGGGCCTCTGGCAGGTTCCAGTTTGAGGCCAGAAGCTCTCCAATGGCCGCATGGTTTAAACCAAAACTCTCTTCTTCCAGCTCGAAGAGTGGCAGGCCGAGTTCCCTTGCATTGACATGGAGTTGTCCGTACAGTTCTGGGAAGTGCTCTATGAGAAAGATTTTCCCAAAATCGTGGAGTAGACCTGCCGTGAAAGCCCCAAGCCTTTGATATTCTGGGAATCTTTGGGACACGTTTTGAGCAATGAGGGCAGTGGACATGGAGTGGTGCCACAGGGCCTTCGGATCGTACAATCCTTCAAGTGGCCTCACCTCAAAAACCTTTGCGGCAGCTAGGCCAAAGGCGAGGTCCATAATCTCATCTGTGCCAAGAATAACCACCGCCTGCCTCACCGTGCCAATCTTCTGCGGAAATCCGTAGAAGGCAGAATTAACCATCTTTAACAATTTCGACGTCAAAGAGGGGTCATTGACGATGACCTCGGTCAAATCCGTGGCAGACGAATTGGCATTTGATGCGATCTTAAACACATGTGCCGCAACAGACGGCAAGGTTGGCAAGGCTTCTACACGATTGAGTTTTGAGATGACTTCCTGTTGGGTCTTGCTCCGCTCCTCAAGGCTCTCCTCCAGTTCCATTTGATGAATAATGGCCTCAAAGTGTTGCTCGGCCGCCCTGTCAGAGATGGCCCGAGGCTGAGCATTGATCCGCTCCTCCAGGACCGGTGCCACGGGAGAGTCAAAGGGCAATCTGGCCAGGAACTCCTTTTGTTTGGCTTGGGGGAGCTGACTGAGTCCGAGCCACAGGATTTCAGGGTCCATATCAAGGAGCCTTTTGAAAACCCTTCCCCGTCCCTTGGTAAAGCAAAGCTGAAGAGGGCTATAGCTTTCCTCGTTCCTGCTGGAAACATCGGCCGCCCGCTGCTTTGGGGAGGTGGCTATAGGCGTATCTGATAAACTAATCCCACCCTTTTCCATGCGCTTTGCCTCTGCAAGGTGCATCAGCTCTGAAAGGCTCCGACCCTCTTCTGGAAAGAGTGCATAGCCCATGGTTATGAGAACATCTTTTCCCAAGAGTTTCTTTAAAATACGCTCTGTTTTGGTTTCGAGGTGGACAACACCTTGTCTGTCCGTAGAAAACCCCAGTATGATAATGCGGGCGTCATCAATGCCAACGACTGTGTCACTTTCGCGAAAATACGCTGCCAATTCTTTTTCAAAAGGACCCATCATTGAGGGCAGAACGGATCCAGGCTTGGCGCCTTCCACGTGCACCAGGAACAGGGCCAGGTTGGCACTGCACCTTAAGATTTTGCTCAACTCCCGGTT
>JASFPF010000248.1:0-3572 GCA_050116135.1 Deltaproteobacteria bacterium
GGGCACGAGCATATGACCATACGACCCGTTTGGCAAGGACTATCCCTGAAAACTCCTTTTGTGGTCAGTTAAATTGTGGTAGCAAGGGGTCCGTGTAAAATGAACAGGGCCATGTGGGACATCCATAAAGAGAAGAAGGCAGGATTTGCTGACTGAAATAGGCGCGTTCGCTTCGCCCGGATCGGTATCCCAAGAAGTTCGTGGTAATCGTTTAGATGAACCCCGAAAGCGAGCCCATTCCCCGCCGCTTGACTTCGACGTGCTCCCTTCGGCGGAGTTCAGTGTCGAGCTCAGTCGAGTCGCTGCAGGGCGCTTCAATCTTTCAAAACTTTCTATTTTGGACGCAGATGCAGGTGGTTTCTATGAAGGTTCCTGACCACATCGCCAGACTCAAGCCCTACGTACCAGGCAAGCCTATTGAAGAACTGGAGCGCGAACTCGGTATTAGCGGTTCCATCAAACTGGCCTCCAATGAAAACCCCATAGGCCCTTCACCCAAGGCTGTTGAGGCCATCACGAGGGTGCTCCAGGATCTTCACCGCTATCCGGATGGTAACGGTTACCAGCTGAGGGAACGTTTGGCCGAAAAACTTGAGGTTTCCAGAAAGAACGTCGTCCTGGGAAACGGGTCCAATGAGATCATTGAACTTTTGGTTAGAACCTTTCTTCGCGGAGGCGATGAGGTGGTCATGCCTGCCCCTTCATTTCTCATGTATGAGATCATGGTTGAGGCAAGGGGGGCTAAGGCTGTCAAGATCCCTCTGAAAGATCTCTCCGTTGATCTGGAGGCCATGGCGGAATGTATTTCCAGGGATACACGTATGGTCTTTGTGAACAACCCGAATAATCCCACGGGAACGATCGTTTCTAAAGATGCATGGGAGAGATTTCTTGAACAGATTCCGCCGGATGTGATCGTCGTCGTGGATGAGGCCTATATTGAATTTGTGCGAGACAAGACCTGTCCCAGGGGTCCTAACTATCTGGATAGTGACAAAGTGGTGGTAACGCTGCGAACCTTCTCAAAGGCCTATGGGTTGGCCGGTCTTCGTATAGGCTATGGTGTGATGAGGCGGGAGTTGGCTGACCTCATGCACCGGGTCAGGCAACCCTTCAATACCAATGCGCTGGCCCAGGTTGGTGCTCTGGCTGCTTTGGATGATGACGCCTTTTTCCATAGGACGATCCAGCTGGTCCACGAGGGCCTGGACTTTCTTTACAAAAAAGTCGATGAGATAGGGCTTCAATATATTCCAACCCAAACGAACTTTTTCCTCATAGACGTTCAACAGGACGGCAAAGGGCTCTTTGAGAAGATGCTTCGCAGGGGCGTGATTGTGAGGGCGATGAATGCTTATGGGTACCCCACCCACATTCGCGTCACCGTGGGCCTGCCGGAAGAAAACCGGCGTTTCATTGAAGCATTGAAAGAGGTGCTTTAGGATGAAGGGCCTCTTGATTACTATAGACGGCCCCGGTGGCGCCGGCAAAACCGTCGTGAGTCGCCTCTTGGCGAAGGCGCTGGGGTATACTTATGTTGACACGGGCGCTTTATACCGGGCCGTTGCTCTTGCCGTCCTGTCTGAAAAGTGCTCGGCAAACGAGGACAGCAAGATGGTGAAGATCTGCAGGGGCCTTCGGCTCCGATTTGAGAACAGCTCAAAAGGGCTAAGATTGTTTATGAACGAGGTGGATATCACAGATGAGATAAGAACTCAGGAGATTACCATGCTTGCCTCTGCTGTCTCGGCCCGGTCCGTCGTTAGGGAGTACCTTTTGGGCGTGCAGCGGGAGATGGCAAAAAATGGGGGTGTTGTCTTTGAGGGCCGTGACATGGGCACCGTGGTGTTTCCAGGCGCTCATGTCAAGTTTTTCCTGGATGCTGACCCCCATGTTCGGGCATTGAGGCGTCACAAAGAGTTGGTGGCCATGGGCATGAATATCAGCCTAGATGAGGTCGCGGAGACCATGGAAAAAAGAGACAAGGATGATTCCAGTCGTGCCCTGGCGCCCTTGAAGCCGGCCCATGATGCGGTCAGAATCGATTCAACCTCTTTAGAGATCCAACAAGTGGTGGCGTTGATGCTTGGTCATGTTCCTGTGTCAGCCAAATAAAGGTTGTTTTTTGTAAGAATGGTTGCTATATAAATATATTTTTAGCAGCTGGCGCCCAGCCCGGTGCCGGCTAACCGACTAGTAAAGGGGGCCGATGTTTAATGGAAGGGTTGGAAAAAAACACTGACATCGAACAAGAAGAAAACAAGCCGGAGACAGGGACGGAAAACTTGGGCGAGGTTGATGAGCCGGGGCGATCCGAACCGCTCGAGTCCACAGAAAAGGAACCAGTAGAAGAAAGACCTGATTCTAGCCAGGCGGTCCAAACCGAGACCACGGTGGAGGGCACCCAAGCCGAGGGGGGGAAGCAAGAGGCCCTCATGGAGATGTATGAAGAAAGCATCAGACGGGTGCAGGAAGGCGAGGTGGTTCAGGGCAAGATCATCCAGATCGACAAGGAGTTTGTCTTGGTCGACATTGGGTATAAGTCTGAAGGCCAAGTCCCTATTGACGAATTCATGGGGCCGGATGGCACGATCGAGGCGGCCGTGGGCGATACCATCGACATCATGGTAGAACGCTGGGAAGATGAAGATGGGGGGGTGCGCCTCTCCAAAAATAAGGCCTCGAGGATCAAAATCTGGGATGACATTCAGAGGGCCTATGAAGAAGATGCAGTGGTTCAGGGGGTTATTACCAACCGGGTCAAGGGTGGACTTTCGGTTGACATTGGCATACCGGCCTTTTTACCCGGTTCCCAAGTAGACCTCCGACCGATGCGAGACCTTGACCAAATGGTCGGCAAGACATTCGACTTCAAAGTGCTCAAATACAATAGGAAACGAAGCAATATCGTATTGTCAAGACGAGTCATTCTTGAGAAAGAGCGAGAGGCAAAGCGTGCAGAGACCCTTGCCACGATCCATGAAGGCAAGGTGATGGATGGCGTGGTGAAGAATATTACTGAATATGGCGTTTTCGTTGATTTGGGAGGTATTGACGGCCTTCTTCATATCACAGACATGTCCTGGGGGCGCGTGAACTATCCCTCTGAGATGTTTTCCGTGGGACAGGATATCACCGTGAAGGTATTGAACCTCGACCTGGAACGGGAGCGGGTATCCCTCGGGTTGAAACAGCTTGTGCCTGATCCCTGGACAACTGCCGGAGAAAAGTATTTGATAGGCTCCCACGTTGTGGGCAAGGTGGTGAGTCTCACGGACTATGGGGCCTTTGTGGAACTGGAGAAAGGGGTGGAGGGGCTGATTCACGTTTCTGAGATGTCGTGGACGAGAAAGATTCGTCATCCCTCCAAGGTGGTATCCGTTGGTGAGACAGTGGAGGCTGTTGTCCTGAACATTTCGGTTGAAAACAGGCGGATCTCTTTGGGAATGAAGCAAGTGGTACCCAATCCATGGGATGTGATTGCTGAGAAGTACCCCGTCGGAACCACGATCGAGGGGAAAATCAAAAACATTACCGATTTTGGCTTGTTTATTGGGATTGATGAGGGAATC
>JASFPF010000249.1:0-3562 GCA_050116135.1 Deltaproteobacteria bacterium
GGCTACCTTGGACAACATGGCCATTTCTAAGCTGGGGACAAGAGATTGACAGTGCTGATGAAGGCTCGACAGGAGTTGCTGCCAAGTTTCTCCAAGGTCGTCAGAAGGTGTCCGGGCTTCACTGGACAGTTCGTTTCCCCCTGAGACGCGGGGAGCCTCTTGCTTCGGCCTCGCATGGGTCCTTGTTTGCTCAGACGGGCCACAGCGCTCTTCAAGCCGTTTGGTGAGGCCGTCAAGTTTGTGCACGATTTCATCAAAGGATATGAGATGCTTGAATTGGGCTAGCTTGATAAGAAGCGCCTCAAGGGCCAGTTTTGGCTGGGCAGAAAGCCTGATACCAGCTTCTCCTTTGAACAGCGCAGCGAAGAACTCATTGATCGCCTCCAAGGAGATAGCTTCTACCTGTCGTTTCATGAGTATCATTTCATGGGCAGGGACATCGACCAGGGGGGGGGCAGTTTGGCCCATCTTGACGAGGAGAAGATGTCTGAAGTGGTCGAGCATCTGCCGATACAGCCGTTTCAGGTCGTGGCCGTAATTGTAAAGTTCTTCAAGGAGATTCAGGGCCCCCACCACGTGACCAGCGAGCAAGGCAGACGAGAGATCAAAGATGACCTTTCCATCGATGGCCCCCAGACTATCCAACACCTGGTCCTCAGTCACCTCTCCTTCTGAATATGCCATGACCTGATCAAGGAGGCTTAAGGCATCACGCATGCTTCCGCCAGCCTCCCTGGCGAGGAGGCGTAGACTCTCCTCGCCGATATGAAAGGACAGTTCCTGACAAACACGTTCTAGAGCTCCAACCATATCTTCAAGACCGATGCGCTTGAAGTTGTGTCTCTGACACCGTGAAAGAATGGTAACGGGAATCCTATGGGCTTCGGTGGTGGCGAAGAGAAAAAGGACGTGAGCGGGGGGTTCCTCCAAGGTTTTGAGCAGGGCGTTAAACGCTTCCGCTGTGAGCATGTGGACTTCATCAATAATGTAAACCTTGAAGCGACTGTGGCCGGGCATATATTTGATATTTTCCCGAAGCTCACGGATTTCATTAATGCCTCGATTGGATGCGCCATCGATTTCAAACACGTCTAGAGCAATACCTTCTGTGATCTCCTTACACGATTGGCAGACGTCGCATGGAGAGGGGGTCGGACCGTCCTGACAGTTCATGGCCTTGGCCATAATCCGTGCCACAGAAGTCTTGCCAACACCCCTAGGGCCAGCAAACAAAAGGGCGTGGGCGACTCTATCAGCCCGAATGGCGTTTCTCAGCGTATTCGTAACGTGATCCTGGCCCACGACCTGTTCGAAGGTTTGGGGCCTGTATCTTCGTGCAAGTACCAAATAAGACATGGAACCTATGCTTGGGCGCTTTAGCCGCATCGCGGCCCGCCAGTCGTGAGTGCCGATCCGGTAAGCCGACGGGGAGCGTCTGGCTACATAATCAGGCGTTCATGACGAAATTTGACAATGCCAAACCTTGTGGCGGAGAGAGAGGGATTCGAACCCTCGGTACCGCTTTTGGCAGTACACACGATTTCCAATCGTGCTCCTTCAGCCAACTCGGACATCTCTCCGGATTTCCGGGAATAAGATTCTCTGGCGGAGAGGGTGGGATTCGAACCCACGATCCCGTTATTACGGGATACCGCTTTTCGAGAGCGGGGCCTTCAGCCACTCGGCAACCTCTCCCATGGACCAGTGGCTCTCGCCACAACGGCCATGATGCGTCATCCCATAACCCGTTTGGCATTCTCTGTCAATATGCCCGTAGGCTTCATTTTATAGCTTGCATGAGGTTTCTCTTTCTAGTATCAACGTCTTGCTCAAGCGGGACTGTTTTGACGTTGAGCCTTTTTGTCACTTTCTGGCTGGAAGGCAGTTCCGAGAGATCCAACATGGTTTCAGGTTTGGGTGGGTTTTTCTTATGGCCAAAATTGTGCCTTTTCGAGGCATTCTTTACGATCGGGAAAAGATTCACAATCTGCGGGACGTCATCACACCGCCTTACGATGTCATATCAGCCAGGGAGCAACAGGCGTTCTACCAGAGGCATCCTCAGAACATCATTCGGCTCATACTAGGCAAGGAATATCCTCAAGACACCGACTACAACAATCGTTATACCCGAGCGGCCAAATTCTTCCATGGCTGGCAGGAACAAGGCATCCTTGTGAAGGATAGAGTCCCTGCCTTTTATGTGACGGAAATCGACTTCACCGAAGACGGCATGCTTCGCACCCGGTTTGGTTTTATTGCATTGGTTGGGCTTGAGGATTTCAAAGGAGGCGGCATCCTTCCCCATGAAAAGACGTTTTCAGCGACCAAAGCAGACCGCCTGAGGCTCATGGAGACATGCCAGGCGAATTTCAGCCCTGTGTTTTCGTTGTTTTCAGATCCAGGTGCAAAGATATTCGGTGCTCTCCGAACCGCCATCGAGGGGATTGAGCCGGAGTTCCAGTTTGCAGACCTCAAGGGGTATCGGCACCGACTCTGGCGCCTCACAGATCCACGACTCCATAGACAGATAGCAGAAGAACTGGCGGGCGGATCCCTGTACATCGCTGACGGACATCACCGGTATGAAACGGCCCTGGCCTACAGGAACCGCGTGGCTTCAAAGCGAGGAATTCTTGGTGGAGACGATCCCTCCAATTACATCATGATGTTTTTGAGCAGTCTGGACGACTCGGGCTTGACGATCCGTCCGGTACATCGACTCGTTTGTGACGTTCCTCAACAGGCAATCGAGGGCTTCTTGGATAAGGCCCAGACCTGTTTCCATGTGGAGCGGCTGCAGTCTCATGGCTTGAATCGCACGGAGGTGGAGAACGCCTTTCTTTCCCAGATCAGGGCAGGGGTTGAAAAGGGCGTCATAGGGGTGGTCTTCCGTGATGACAGGGGCCCTTGCCTCCTGCGGGTCAAAGAGGGCATCATGGATCAGCTTTTTGGGGCAGAAATCCCGGCGCCTCTCAGAAGGCTTGACGTCACCATGGCTACCAAGCTTGTTCTCGAGCAGATCCTTGGCTTTGACAACGCTGCCCTGGACGATGAGAAACGCATCCTATATACCAGCCGAACCGAAAAGGCCTTTGAGGCAGTGGATACAGGAAAATGTTCCCTTGCTCTTATCCTCAATGCCACTAGGCTTTCCCAGATAGAAGAGGTCTCAAAAGCAGGTCTCACCATGCCGAGGAAATCGAGCTATTTCTATCCCAAGGTGATGACAGGCCTCGTTCTCAACAAAATCGGTGAATAATTGGCGGATCATGAAAGACTCGTGACGGCTCCAAAGAGCCTGCTTCGCGGTCGCCTGAAAATCCTTCAGAAGGGGGAAGGTTATCGATTTTCCGTTGATGCTGTTATCCTGGCTCACCACATTCCCTTGAAGGATATGGATATAGGCGTCGACTTGGGGACCGGCTGCGGAATCATTCCTATCATCTTGGCCTGTCGTAGTTCTTCAGCGTGCCTATATGGCATTGAAATCCAGAAGGATTTGGCCGACCTGGCTTCTAGAAATGTGCGACTAAATCAGATGGAACATAGGATTACCATT
>JASFPF010000250.1:0-3561 GCA_050116135.1 Deltaproteobacteria bacterium
CAGGATGGTGTCACCGTCGGTGTCCTCCCGGAGATTGCCGTATTCATCGATCAAAATGGCCCTGAGGTAGCCCGGCCACGAGATCTCCTTGCCATTACTGTCAATCAGTTTTGGATAGAAAAAAGCTTGATAAACAGCGCCCTTCCCCGTCTCCGACGAAGAGAGAACAGAAATGGCACTCCCGGCGGCCACCCTTTTCATGATGTCATAGAGGGCGTCGTAGAGGGCCTCTTGCAATTCTTCAGGCGTAGAAGCCTGAGAATAGTTGTCTGGGATCCCATCGCTGTCGCTATCCCACTCGCTTGTGAGGTCAGGAAGGTTGTTGCTATTGGAGTCCACAAATCCACCGAACTTGGCCGCACTTTTCAAAAGGTCTTCGCCGCCGCCAAATGTGGAGATGGTGTAAAGGGTAATGCTTTGCGTTGCCTGAAGGTCGATTCCAAAACTGCTTGTCCTGATGTCGTTTGTATGGGCCCAGAGGGCCACGTCGTCCAGGTAATCGTCACTGCTGCCGGTGATGCCATAGGAGGTTTTGAGACCTGCCGGCAGACTGCCGTCGTGAGTCGCCTCCCCGTCACTGATAAAGATGACAAAGGCCTTGGCACACCATATCGTAGTTGCGTGGGTATCATAATAGTAGGGGTCCCAGACATTATTCACCTGATACTCGCCTGAGGCATACATGGGCCCGTTACTGCTCACGGTGGAACTTTGTGCATAGTAGCCTGCGGCCGTGTAGAGGTTTTCTGCCATGGCCGTAAAGCACGATTTGCCCACAGGCTCAGAGAGCATGTCCTGGCTGTTAATGTTGTTTACGATGTCCGTAATGTGAGCCGCACTGCCTTGCGCCACCGGGCAGAGCACTCTTCCTCCCTGGTCGGCATAGTCTTTTGGGCTATATATTTGTAGGCCGAACCGGTAGTATGGCCCTGAATTCTGGATCACCCCCTGGGGCGTTGAATCTACCTTGACCCGGATGTAATATGGGTCACCTGTCGTGGCATTGTCTAATCTAAAGTACGGTCCTGTGGCATCGACCACCCTTTGATTGTAATAACTATGGCCCCCGTAGCTTTTTGTATAGGTTTCAAATCCATCCGGCCATCCGAAGCCATTAGGGTAAGGCTGACCGAGCAAGAGGGTCGAGCCGTCACCAGCGGTCGTAGTCCTTCCTCCTGTAAGGACCTTCTTGGCAATATCCATGCGGCGCATGGAAATCCAGTTCAAAAGATTCCCATCCCAAGAGCCCGAAGCGTCTTCGTAAAAATACTTGTACGAAGAATTGTAAGAATAGTTGGCCGTGTAATCAAAAAAACCGCCATAGGTCCTGTTTGGGTCATAATTTCCAGGGAAGGCATACTGAGCCATAGACCCTGACGTGTCAAAAATGACCAGCACATTGGGCTTGACGGTTTGGGACAAGAATGGGGGCAAAGCGGTGTGGTTGGCCATAGAAGCCGTGGCCGTGGCCTCCGGGCCGCAAACAAGGATGAACAAAGAAAGAGTGAAGACTTTGATAGCGATATTCTTTTTCATTATCTTGTCCTCCTCGTCGCCCGCGATGGCTCGTGTTCCACGATCACAACACTTGCTTCTACATCCTGATTGGCAAGCGTGTTTGGCTTGATCCATATCGAAGAGCCGAGAGACAATTTCTCAAAGGGAATAACCTTGCTGGATTGACCTTTTATTTCTCTTATCGCCATGTCTTTGCTTATAAGGAGCCTGGCCTGATCACCAAGGGCTCGTGGTGAATATAGGACTTTGGTCACCCTGACGGTGATGCTGTCCTTGGACAGGTCCTCAATCACGCCAATAAACGGCTCTTCGCCGTCTGCATGAACCACAGACGGTCCTGAAAGGAGAAGAAGAAATAGATGAAGCAATATGATGGAAGCGATGGATGTCTTTTGCTGTCTCACAGAAATCATTCCAAACCTCCTCTGGGGTATTGTCTCCTTTTGGGCAGCCCAATCGAGAGTCTGACCTTATCCCAGGTATTGGGCGACCCATCCTCAATATGAGGATACCGTCCTATTGCGGTAACATCCTGTATTCGACTTGGACCAGGGATCTGGCATTGGGATCTGCTGTGCCCTCACTGTCGATTTGATAGATGACCTGGACAGCCCCGGCTGTCCCGATTCCTTCATAGCCTGCAGCAAACTCGGCGGAAGAACCCGGCAGGGGGCTAACATTGACCTTATCCACGTCCACACGGGCTGCCAAGACACCTGTCAGCTCCATGTCGCGGGTGGCATCAGAAAAGGTATCGCCAGCACCGTCGCCTATGCTTTCATAAGGAAAGTCCCCATCTCGAAGGATAATGTCAGTGTTTCCATCAAAGTTGTCGTCATCATTGAAGGATGTACCGGAAAAGACCTCTCGTATGACCCGGCTTGCTAATATTCTCGCGTTTTCTGCATTGTAAAAGGCGCTTTTGGCCACCTTTTCGTTGCGGGCGATGTTCAGCTCGATGGATGAGGTCATAGTAATGGATGTGCCAATGACCATCAAGAGGCCTAAAATCACCAGGGCAACCACCAAGACAGCCCCATTTTCGTTATTGATTCGTTTAAACGCTTTCCTCATTCTACGTCTCTATGTCCTGAAAACCCATATTGCGAATTCGGACCCGGCTCATCAGATTTCTGACGCGAAAATCCCCTGTGTCTCGGTCTGGATTTTCGGTCCGGACACCCAGGCGAATGATGACGGTCCTCACATCGGCCCTCTGTTCTGCGGTGAGTGCAGCACCAGGGGGGTCCAGGACCGTGCCGTCCTTCAGGACATAGCCAAACTGGAGATTGTTGACAAAGTCCACCATGCGGTTACCCGATCGCGTGAGTTGATTGGAACCGTTGACCGTATAGGTGACATCTTCGTTAGGGTCATTCGGGTCACCGGCTTCATCGTCCCCGCTTAAATTGGAAAGTATCCTGATTGAACCTGACGTGGCTGTCTTTATGGCCTCAAAATTGTTATCTTCAGGATCATACCCGGCATTTCTTATTTCCCTTGCCATCAGGTCCATGGCCGCCCTCACATTTTGCTGGGCGTAGGCCACCTCCTGCTGAGCCACGTTGGTCCGGTTCTGACTGACAAAGACCTTCAGGACCGCCCCGAGCACCACAAGGCCAAGGCCCATGGCGACAAGGAGCTCTATGAGCGTGAAACCGCGATTTTCCTTTCTTAAATTCAGAGGCATCATTTCACAGATCACTCCATCAGTAGCCATCAGCGGTAATCACACCCGTCTCAATGACTTGGTGTTGTCCGATGAGATCATTCCAACTCACCGTCACAGTGATGGTCTGGGCATCAGTGACCGGGGTGTTGTCTTGAAGTTGCCAGGTCCTGGTGAAAATGCCACCAGTCGCGCCTGTTTCACGCATGGGATTGTTCGCATCTGGAAATGGATTGGGACTGGGTGCAGCCAGGGGGAAATTACCTCCGCTGGCGGAATGGATCAGTTGCTCCACCTGGTCCTGGGCCAGCGCAATCGCCTGTGTTGTGCGGTTGCCCAGGTCATTGCCACGGATCCCCCGAGACTGCAGTGTG
>JASFPF010000251.1:0-3559 GCA_050116135.1 Deltaproteobacteria bacterium
ATCGTAACACCTCGCAGAGGAAGAGCCTATGGACATTGCAACCGTTCTTGGAATTGTGTCGGCCTTTGGCCTTGTGCTTGTGGCTATTTTTATGGGTGGGGGCATCATCCTGTTTGTGAACGCCCCTTCCCTGATGATTGTCGTGGGCGGTACCCTCGGCACCACCATGATCAATTATCCCTTGAAGGAAGTGCTGGGCGTCATAAAAGTGGTCAAGAACGTCTTCTTCACAAAGATTCTTTCAAGCAAGGACATCATCAAGCAATTTGTCGACTTTTCGAACAAGGCGCGTCGTGAGGGGATCCTTGCCTTAGAGTCCGAAATCAAAGGCGTTGACGAAGACTTCCTGAGGAAAGGGATTCAGCTTTCCATCGATGGCTTGGAACCAGAGTCAATCCGAGAAATCCTTGAAACCGAGATCTCCTTCATTCAGGACCGGCATCGCCTGGGTGCAGAGATCTTTACCACGATGGGCACTTTTGCCCCAGCCCTCGGCATGGTGGGCACACTCATCGGGCTGGTGCAGATGTTACAGACCATGAGTGATCCGAGTTCCATCGGACCGGCCATGGCAGTGGCCCTTCTCACCACCTTCTACGGTTCTGTCATGGCCAACATCGTGTGTATGCCCATGGCAGGAAAACTCCGAACTCGAAGCGGCGAGGAAGTGTTGGCAAAGGAGATGATGATCGAAGGCGTCATCTGTCTTTCTACCGGAGAAAACCCGCGTATTGTGGAGCAAAAACTCCAGGCCTTCTTGGCCCCTAGCCAGCGGGAAAGCCAGTTCGAGTAGTGCGTATCGGCAATAGCTGACATCATGAAATCCAAACAAGGACAACCTGCGGGAAATGCCAGCGAGAGTGGGGTGAGGCTTTTGATCGTCTCGCTCTTTATTATTCTGTTGGCCTTTTTCATTGTGCTGAATGCCATTGCTGTCCCTGATGAAAGGGGCAAACTGGAGGCACTTGGCTCCTTGATAGGAAGTTTTGGAATTCTCCCCGGGGGGCTCTCCCCCATGAAGGGCGAGGGACAGAGCATAGGGCCCCCGCAGCCACCGATTGTTTCCCGCGACACAGACATGGGAGAATTTAGTGGGATGAAGCTGTCTGGCTCCGGTCAGGTTCTCACGCGGAGCACGGCAACAGGGGAATCTATTAGCATACAGGATCCAGTGATTTTTGACGAGGCCAACTACAAGATCAAGCCGTCAAGTTACGCCTTTTTGAAAGAACTTTGTGAAGTGATCAATCACGACGAATACCCTATTGAAATCGTAGGTCATACAGATAGCAGGCCCTCAGATGAGAAGTCGGCGGACTCCAACTGGGCCATTTCAGCCTTGAAGGCCCTTGAGGTCTTAAAGTTCTTTGTCGTCATAGGCAAGGTCCACCCCGCCCGCCTCACAGCCTACGGGCGGGCGGAGTATAAGCCGATTGTGAGCAACGAGACGAGACAAACCAGGGCACAGAACCGTCGGGTGGAGATTGTTCTGGGAGGCAGACCAACACAGAGTCTTGAAAAGATCTCTCAGAACAAGCCCTCAGGCTTTGTTGTCTTCAAGCGATTTGTTTTTCGTATTTTTGATTGACCAGAGGTTGCCGTGAAAAAAGACAACAACAAGAATACTCAGGTTCAAATGGATACCACGGCATGGATGGTCACTTTCGGAGATCTGTTGATGCTTCTCTTGACCTTTTTTGTCCTGCTTTTGTCCATGTCATCCATGGACGTGAAGTCCCTGAAGACCATGTTCAGCATTTTTTCGGGTGCAAGCGGTCCTTTGGAGTTGAGTGAATTAAAGGCCATAAAGAGTGCACGGGACCTTACAGGTGGCAGTGGCGCCATGGAAACGTCTCATCTGAAGATGATAAAGTTCCTCGAGGATCTAACGAGCGAGATCGGCGTCCCGGAAGGGCAGACCGGTGCCTACATCACCAACCGTAAGATGTTGGAGGATTACTTTTCCGCAGGAGAAGATACAGATGAACATCAAATACTCATGGGGTTGCAGTCCCTCATGGGTCTCTCAGAAGACGAACGGGGAGTCGTTATTTCATTGCAGGCAAACGTCCTGTTCGATTCCGGAGAGGCGAGGGTCAAGCCCACTTTCTCCCCCCTTCTCAATGCCCTCGCCAATATCCTTGATGCTGTTTCCAACGAGGTGCTTATCATGGGCCATACAGACAATGTGCCCACACGCAGCAGACGTTATCGGTCAAACTGGGAGCTTTCCCTGTACAGGGCCTTGAATGTGCACCGCTATCTTGTCGAAACGAGAGGCCTCTCGCCCGAAAGATTTGCCGTTGGCGGCTACGGTGACTTAAGGCCGCAGTTTTCAAATAATAGGAGAGAGGGCCGGGAGAAAAATAGACGCGTAGAAATTATCCTGAGACGAACGTAGCGCACGAAAGATTGATCCACCATGAGTGATGGGCCGAAATCCAATGGAAAATGCAGAATTAAGGCGCGTTCCAGCATGGCACCAAGATCGCGACACCCTTAAGGGATGACAGAAAGACGGAAATCAGTCCAGGGTGAAAGGAGATAAATATGGCAGAACAGGACAGCAAACCCGAAGAGGCCCTTGAAGAGACTGAAGCGGCCCCGAAGAGCTCTTCCAAAAAGTTTATCCTCATTGGGCTGGTGTTGCTTTTGTTGGGCGGAGGTGGCTTTGCAGGATGGAAGTTCCTTTGGGCGGGCAAAGCTTCTGAGAAGGACGACCAGACCGCTGCCAAGACCGAGGAGGCGCTGGCAGCAGTGGATACCTCACCAGAGATCATTCATGAAATGGACCCCTTTATCGTTAACTTGCTTGGCGACCGCGGAAAGCGATACCTGAAGGCAAAACTCGACCTTGAAGTGGACAGTGAGGATGTAAACAGTGAATTGAAAAAACGCACGCCACAATTAAGGGACGCGATTCTTCTACTCCTTACGAGCAAGACCTTTGAAGATGTCAGCAAACCGGAGGGGAAAATTCAACTCAGGAATGAACTGATTGCACGGATTAATCAATTGCTACAAGGAGGTGCTGTCCGGACCCTGTACTTTACGGAATTTGTGGTCCAGTAGACAGCGGGGTGACTTATGTCCAACGTCTTGTCACAAGATGAGGTCGATAGCCTGCTTAAAGGGGTTTCAAGTGGGGAAATTGAAATCGAAACAGATTCCCCACGGGCTGACCAAGGTGCCGTTGCCTATGATTTTACCCGTCAGGAACCGACCCTTCGCGGCCAGGTGCCAACGCTCGACATGGCCAACAATCGTTTTGCAAACGTCTTCAGAGCGACGCTGTCCAAGATGGTGCGAAGAGAGATAGATATTGTGGCAGAACCCACTGACATGATCAAGTTTGCGGATTTTCATGGTTCTCTCCCCGTGCCGACGAGTCTGCACATTTTCCGCATAGAAGGCCTAGTCGGAAAGGCTCTTTTGGTTTTTGACACGCCTTTGGTTTTCAGCCTGATCGAATGCTATTTTGGTGGTAAAGCAACAGAGGAGATGAAGATTGAGGGCCGTGAGTTCACAGCGATAGAGAATAGGATCATGCGTAAGGTGG
>JASFPF010000252.1:0-3554 GCA_050116135.1 Deltaproteobacteria bacterium
AAAGAACAAGCAATAAACCGCAGAATTGGGGAAAGGGCTTGTTTTTTCAATTAGGCCTGCTATAGTATTTAAAGACAATTACACCAGCTGTTGGCTTGTGGGCTGGAGCCATTGTGCAGGCGTTTTTGGATATTTTGAGGTAAAGCGATGCAGACATTGTGGGCCCCGTGGCGAATGGAGTATATCTTAAGCGAGAAGGAAAAAGAGTGCATCTTTTGTCTTGCCCTGTCCCATGAAGGGAACCTTGCCTTGTACAAGGGCTCTCTTTCAATGGTAATAATGAATAAGTATCCCTACATTAATGGGCATCTCTTAGTTGCCCCCAATAGGCACATAGCCGGCTTAGACGATCTGACATTAGAGGAGATGGCTGACCTTTTAAGGACGGTGAAGAACGCCGTTGAAATCCTCAAGAAGGTGATGAAGCCAGATGGTTTCAATGTGGGACTTAATCTCGGAGTGGTTGCAGGTGCAGGCGTGGAGCAGCATCTCCACTTTCATATCGTGCCGCGCTGGCACGGCGACACGAATGCGATGACGGTCTTTGCTGAGGTGCGGGTTATTCCCGAGCATCTCGAGGCGACCTATCGCAACCTGAAGCCCCATTTTGAAGCCCTAAAAGAACATAAGGAGGATTTGGGATGAAGTCTGTGAAGCCTCTGCTTTTCTCTCTGGTGATCATTTTTGTGGTGCTTGTAGTGGTACAGAATATGAACCTTTTCATGGACGAGAAAGTTTTGAGGCTGAACCTTTGGGTTTGGCATGGTGAGAGCCCGCCTGTCCCTTTATCGGTATATTTCTTAGGGTTCTTGCTTATTGGCCTCCTGGTTTCTTATTTTTATGGTCTAGGCGAGCGTTTTAAGGCAAAGAAAACCATACAAAACCATCTCGAAACCATGCGAAAGCAAGAGGAAGAAATAAAGGCAATCAAGAGCCTCCCTCTTGCAGAAGAAACAACTTCCCCAAAAGAAAGCGAAAGTGCCTAGAAGTTCTTGCCTGAGGCCAAAGGGATTGTGGTGTCATGGTTAAGGCCACCCCGATGGTTCAGCAATATCTGTCCATCAAAGAGAACCACCCTGATGCTATTCTGTTTTTCCGGATGGGCGATTTTTATGAGATGTTTTTTGAAGACGCCAAGGTCGCATCTCGTATTCTTGACATTGCCCTGACCTCCCGAAACAAGAAAGACGAGGAATCGATTCCCATGTGTGGCGTCCCTCACCATGCGGCTCAGGCTTATATTGCACCGTTGATCGAACATGGTCTCAGGGTGGCTATCTGCGAACAGGTGGAGGACCCTGCAAAGGCCAAGGGTCTTGTCAAAAGAGATGTTGTTCGCGTGATCACGCCAGGCGTCGTTGTTGACACTGAGATTCTGGATGCCAAATCAAATAATTTCCTCATGGCTTTCTATCTCTGGAAAGACCGATACGGCCTTGCCCATCTGGACATCTCAACCGGGACCTTCAGGGTCACCGAATCAAGGCAAGTCGAGGCGGTCTTGGATGAGTGCAGTCGCATAGAGCCAAGGGAGGTGTTGGTGGCCGATTCCCAACGCGAGGAGCCTCAAATCAAGGCACTGATAGACAGGTTTGATCAAACCTCAGTCAGCTTCTTGAAAGCCGAAAGCTTTGGACTGGATTCGGCTCAAACACGGCTTCTGAGGCAGTTTAAGACCCATTCTTTGGAAGGATTTGGCTGCCACCAATGGCAGGCTGGCATGGCTGCAGCGGGTGCCTTGTTACAATATGTAGACGAGACCCACAAGGGAGAACTTGTCCATCTCACGCGCATCGTGTCATACAGCCTTTCTGATTTCATGGTCATCGATGAGACGACCAAGACAAACTTGGAGCTCTTTGAGACCATGCGAAGAAGGGCCAAAGGTGGTTCCCTGCTTGGCACCATGGATTGCACCATGACCGCCATGGGCGGGCGAATGTTGCGAACATGGCTTCAGTATCCGCTCTCGGATCTTGAGCAAATCCGGCAAAGATTGCAGGCCGTGGAAGAGGCCAAGGAGAAGGCTTCTGTGAGGCGCTCCGTGAGAAAAGCGCTGGATAACATTCATGATCTGGAACGCCTAAACAGCAAAATCTCCCTTGATCGGTGTAACGCGCGAGATCTGGTAGCACTGAAAAACTCTGTCCAGAAACTGCCCCACCTTCGCTCTTTGATCGAAGGATGGACAGGTGGGCTTTTTTCGAAGATCACCGACGAGTGGGACGATCTCGCTGATGTTGGAGATCTGATCGCATCAGCCATCTATGACGCCCCCCCCTTGACGCTACGGGAAGGCGGGATCATTAAATCCGGCTTTGATCAGGGATTGGATGAACTGATTCGCACCAGCCAGGAGGGCAAGGATTGGATTGCCCGTTTAGAGACCAAAGAACGACAAGCCACAGGGATCAACTCGCTCAAAGTTGGGTTCAACAAGGTCTTTGGCTACTATATTGAGGTTTCGAGGACCCATATAAAGGCCGTGCCAGCCCACTATGTGCGCAAGCAAACCTTGGTTAACGGAGAACGTTACATTACCGAGGACCTCAAGACCTATGAAGCCAAGGTGCTTGGCGCTGAAGACAAACGGGCCCAGTTAGAGTATGAGCTGTTTTGCTCGATACGCCAGGAAGTGGCTCAGCACAGCCGGCGCATCGCCAAGGTGGCTGACCTCGTCTCCCAGGTGGATGTTCTGGTTGCCCTGGCGGAACTTGCCGACCGGAATGGCTACACAAAGCCGGTGGTCCATGAAGATGGCAGCCTTTGGTTAAAGGAGAGTCGTCATCCGGTCGTTGAGAAGTTGATGACAGCAGAGCGGTTCGTGCCGAACACCATTGAAATGGACAACGTCTCCCGGCAGTTACTGATCATTACAGGGCCTAACATGGCCGGCAAGTCAACCGTCCTGCGCCAGGTGGCCCTCATCGTCCTCATGGCCCAGATGGGATCGTTTGTGCCGGCACAAGAGGCATCCGTGGGCATGGTGGATCGCATCTTCACCCGCGTTGGCGCGTCCGATAGCCTAGCCCAGGGCCAGAGTACATTTATGGTTGAGATGCAGGAGACCGCCAACATCCTGAACAGCGCCACTGAAAAAAGCCTAGTCATTCTGGACGAAATCGGAAGGGGTACGAGCACCTTTGACGGCCTGAGTATTGCGTGGGCTGTGGCCGAGTACCTCCATGACTGGCAAGGGAAGGGGATCAAAACCCTTTTTGCCACCCATTATCACGAGTTGACGGACTTGGCCGCCACGAAGCCCAGGGTGAAGAATTGCAATGTGGCTGTCAAAGAGTGGAACGAAGAGGTCATCTTCCTGAGAAAATTGGTGGACGGGGCCACGAACCGAAGCTACGGGATCCAGGTGGGGCGCCTGGCCGGTATTCCGGCAGAAGTGCTTGAGAGGGCCAAGGAGATATTAAAGAACATAGAAGCCGGGGAACTAAACGGGGTAGGGTTTCCTCAGCTGGCCCATTCCAAAAGGACTATGGAGACCTCGTCAGGTGCTCAGCTAACGCTGTTTAACCCTCCGGATCAAAGGGTTATCCATA
>JASFPF010000253.1:0-3547 GCA_050116135.1 Deltaproteobacteria bacterium
GGCCTGGGGTGTACTGGTTAAGAAAAGATTGAATGGACTCGTTGGAAACGAGGAAGCTCACCCTGATGGCCTGTTCGACGACCGAAGCATCCACCCGAACCGGCCCAAGGTGGGACATGTCTAGGAAGAGAGAAAGCTTAAATACGCGGTCCTCATGATTCTTCCCCCTGTCTCCTCTCTTGGCCCCAAGGTCAATCAAGAGCTGCGCAAAGGTAAATTTGTCAGGCCACTGCATGGGAATGATGAACAAGAGCTTGCCTTTTTCTTCCAATGCAAAAAGGTTCCACCATTGATGGTGTTCCGTTTCACCCAGAAACGTGGTCATGCCCTGTGTGGACAACAACCTGCCTATCGAGCCATCTGCCAGCGACTTGAATGCCAATCCCTTCAAATCGTGCTCTATGAGGGCTTCGGTCTGATGCCTAGATTCGAGACCTGACAGTAATAATGTCTTAAGCTTGTTTTCCCACATGAGTCCAGAGCCATCGATGAATGACTTCAAGAATTCGGGTTGGGCCACGTCGTGAGGCCGAAGGGATATACGGCCGAGGAGTTTCCCCATCCGAATGAGGATAGGCGGCACTATCTCTGAGGCCGATTTCTCCATGGATACCCTTAAAGGGTGCAACAAAGCCGTGAGGCAATCGAAAGGAGATGCGCGAAAACCGCATCCTTTCAATAGACCAGTGATCCCATCTTTCTGGTTGCTGGTCACTTTCAAAAGCTTCAGAACACACTGAGGGGAGGTCTCTGTTACCTTGAAGGAAGCAAGCTGCCCCGGCTTTAGGATTACCCCTTCTGTCCGTGCCAAGAGTTGTTTGCCCTTAATCAAGATGAGGGCATGACGAGAGGAAATCGGTTTGATGATTCTACCCTCGACCACCTCTTCTTTATGAACCGCCAGGATCTCGCCGGGACTCGCTTTGTTCGCCGGGTTGAGCTTCGAAGATGGTATTGAGATGAGGCCAGCTTTGTCAAACATTTGGTTTCCAAACAAAAGCACGAGAAAGAAAAATGGCTAGAATTTCGTGTCTTCGTCTTTTCGTGCTTTCGTGATAATTCTTTTTCGTTCTGGCTTGTTCAGGTTAGGAATGGGGCGGGAACTGAAAAGATCTAGTATTGAATGTGCCGAAACATGGATGTTGCGAAATCCCTAACCCTGCTCCATTTCCAGAAATCTCTTTTTTAGATCAAGCACAAGCGTCACCTCGCCTTTCGAAACCTGAAGGCAAGTTGCTATTTCTTTCGCCTCAAGTCCCTGCTCTGCAAGAGTCATGATCTCCTGTTGTAAGTCCGACACCTCCCTGCCAGGGGTCTCCTTTTCACCAGGGCCTTTTTTGCAAGAAGCAATGCAGGCTTCGGCGCGGTTTAACAACAGATTTAAACTGATGATGCGGCTGTCCAGGCGTTCATTCAGACTGCTGACAATACGTTGCTTTTCCCTGAGCTGGGCCTCAAATTGTCCAGCCGAGGCTTGTGCGTCTCTTAACACAGGTTCCAGGATTTGGGTCACCTGTTCTATCTCGCCCGGTTTGGGTCTGGCGCCGGCGCCTTTTACCTGCCTCAGAAAAACGACAAAAAGGATGATTAAACACAGGTCGATGGCAACCTGAGTGATCACCCAAAACTCTATGGGGGCTGACAACATCATGATTCCGGCTTTAACTCAGTCTCCTCCTCCCGAGCCTAAATGGTCACGTCCAAAATGCTACCACGAGGCTGGAAGGCCTTGTCCGCTTGCTTATTCTCTGCATCTGTGTTGCAGTCTTCCCTTTCTTGGGTCTCAGCAAACCTGTTGGGAGGCTCTTTTTTCTTTTCCTCTTTCTCTTTGGGCCTCCTCCCCGGGGGAGGCCGCTTGTGTTTCAGCGTCTGCTGTTTAGCCCTGTCTATCTTTCTGATTCCAGTGCCTTGTCCCAGGGGGATGTTCATGTCCATGATATCTGCCATGGCTCTGCCTCTGAAAAAGGGAATGACTAAAGCTCCACATCATACCACCAAAAACTCGGTAAAATAAATCCTATCTATGGTTCCAGTAACCAACATGCTATTAAAAGCGTCCATAATAGCCGGTTTCAATGCCTTCATGGAAATCCTTTGTCCTTGATTTACTCTAACCTCTTTGTTCAAGACGGCATAGATTGAGGCCCTGAAAAGGGTCCTCTTTTCGTCCATCTCTTCATATACAGAATGGTTGGACGGCTTAACCGAAATCTTTAGTAGTAAATAAGCCGCCTCGTCTGTGTTGGGAAGTAAGACCAGAAACCTGGCAAAATTCAGTTTGTCAGATGCGTCCTCCTCTACAGGAGACCAGTATACCTGCACGGAAGGCATTCTCTGGTTCTCTCCATGACGGCATGTCAGAAGCCTGGTGAGTCCATAACCCAAAGATAACACACAAAGGCCTATCACTACACTCCCCACAGCCTTTTGATATTTCTTCAGCCACCAAAACGCTCCCGGTCCATCGCCCTTGTCAACCGCTTCAGGCAACGACACATGGTCAGAGGTAGCTTCAATCTCTTTTTCTGCTGGACCTTCCGTAAAAGGCTGACTCTCTTCAAGATTGCTCTCTGGCTCCGTGGGCCCTTTCGGCGGAGTCGGGTCTTCCGGTATGATCGTGGCCTTCGGCACTGAATCGCCCCGGGGTTCCCCTTCGGAAAGCCCGTCAAGGTCAGGACGCTCATCCGTTTTACCCTCGAGTTCTGCGCTAGTGGCAGACTCAAGGTCAGCTAATCTTTTGCCATTACCCTCCTTCTTCGATGGCCCTTGTTTTTCCTCTGGCCTGTCCATGGACAACCTATTGCATATCGTAATATGATTTTAGTTTTGGTCTTAACTTGATAACGGCCTTGGTATGAATCTGAGAAATTCTGGATTCGGTCAGATCCAGCACTTCCCCAATTTCCCTCAGTGTCAATTCGTCGTAGTAATATAGTGAAAGTACCATCTGCTCCTTTTCAGAGAGTGTCTCGAGGCTTTCCGCAATAACACGCTTGAGTTCCGAGGCCATGATGTGATCACCCAAATCGTCATTCCCACGGATCAAGCTTTTGAACGTTTTTTTCGATTCCGAATTATCTCTATCGTCCTTGAGGTACTCATCGAGACTCAAAAGCTCAACGCCCCTCGCTTTATTGAGAATGCCATAGTAGGCATCCAGATCAATATCCATCTCTTCAGCTATTTCCAAATCATCCGCCGGCCTTTTCAGTCTGCCTTCAACAGCCGTGACAGCCCTTTCCATATCGTGAATCTTTTTTCTCGTTGATCGGGGAACCCAGTCCATACTCCTAAGTTCATCCAGCATGGCCCCCCTGATTCTGAATTCTGCATAGGTCTTAAACTGAACCTGCCTGGAAGGATCAAATCTGTCAACGGCATCCAAGAGCCCCATGATGCCCGCGCTGATCAGGTCATCTAAAGACACGCTGGGTGGAACACGCATGGCTATGCGGTTTGCCACGAATTTCACCAGGGGGGCATATTCAAGGATCAGGTCGTTGCGCTCCATGTTGTCTCTGATCTTGTCTCCATTAGGAATCGATTT